>NZ_JBQFRV010000019.1:0-79156 GCF_056537565.1 Ruegeria sp. C8 | reverse complement strand
ACACAAGAGCCCAGCTATGAAACTCGGTATTGCAAAGGGCTTTGTGTATGATCGGGATCTCTTCAGTTTCTGAACTCGGCAAGCAAAAAAAACGCCGTTCGTTTTTGCGTTACGCTAAGGCTGCTCTGCGGACTTAACAGTCATTAGTACCGAGTTACCGGAAATAGTATTCCGCCTAAAGTAGCAAAGCAATTGGCGAAATATTCATCCTCGACATTCGGAATTTTGAGTATGACTTCGATGTCGGCTTAGTCCGCAACAAAACATCTCCCTACGAATATTGCGGCCAGTTATTGCGCTGGAAGGCGATACGCGGAGTTGTCTGAGTGCTCACACTGAAGCTACTTCGCGCGTCGGGGTCATATGCAAGCCACGGTCACACAAAATGTGAATTTCCACTTGCTTCGTTACTTCGCGCCAGAGCTGCTTCTGCTTGACCGACAACAGAATCACGCACCTTGTTCAAACCGCGAGTGTTTGACCATTTCAACCACTTTCGCAGTGGAACAAGCTGTTTGCAGCCAAAACTGTCTATCCAGACAAACCTGCCCAAGCCATCTCCTTGCGTTTGGAATACGATGTTATCAAGGTTCTTGTTGCTAATCACGACGTGGTTTTCCATCAACGCATCAAAAAAATCTTTAAGCAATTTCAAGTGCAGGGTATTTAAGCGACCCGCTCGGATAATGTCACCGAGGGTCGGTGACAAATTACCATCAGGATCTGAAATGCGCTCGTACACCAGTCCTAGACCTAAATCAGTTGGCATCGTTCCATGCACTTCGCAAATTGGCAGTAGCGCGCCGGGTTCTTGTTTGCGAGCTTTTAGTTCCAAATACTCGCGAAACTCGCGCAGAAAACCATTGTACATGGTGGCACGGCGAAAGCGGCGTTCGATCCAACTGACGTCCGGGAGTTGTCCATGTGCGTCGTACGTGCCCGGCTGCGGCAACTTCACCAGAAGGGACGGTTCGTTCGGGTGTTCATAGATATGCTGACGATTGCCCTGGGCAATCACAGGCTTATTGCTCAGCGTCAGCATGCTGCACCTCATAGCTCAGTGTTTTGCAAGTGCGTATGACGGTTTTATGACAGAAGTAAAGAACCGTCCTCAAAGTAAAATACTGCGTTTTTTGTTTCCAGCGGCGAGATGGCTGCTAGCCAATGAAGTGGCGGACTTGCCCGTTCTTGACGTCCACTTGGGGCTCGAAGCGGTCCTTCGCTGCACCAAAATCGAACGTCTGATAGTTGGCGGCAATTTTCGAACTTCTCAATCTGAGCACAAAAGGAAAGAGGCTGAACTCTCAACCTCTTTCAACATTTACCTATAGGGCCTTGCGTCGAGGCCCCCGTTTCAGAACTTCATGCAGCTTGTGTCAGTCGCGCGTACCCGCAAATTTCTCCTGCCACTCTTCACGGTCCTCGTCGGCGATCTTGGCGAACAGGACATCAGGTACCGAGAACGCATGACCTGCGGGCAGGGCGTTCAGCGCAGCCTCGACATCTTCGGGCCAGCTTGTATCCAGCGTATTCATTGCACTAAGCATCTTGGCTGAAGCGTCGGGAATAAAGGGCGCGCTCAGAACCGCGTAGAGGCGGATCAGGTTGAGGCCAAGGCGAACTTGCGCTGCCGCCTGTTCGGGGTCTTCCTTAAAGGTCGACCACGGGGCTGCGGATTGCAGATATTCGTTACCGGCCACCCAGATCGCCCGAAGCTCTTGCGCGGATTTGCGGACTTCCATGGCCTCCATGTGGCCTTCGTATGCGCGGACGCGGCGGGTGATGTCGGCGATCAGTTCTTGTTCACGCGCGCCAAAGGTGCCGCCTTCGGGCACGGCTTCGCCAAATTTCGAGCGGCAGAACTTGGTGATCCTGCTGACGAAGTTGCCCAGAACATCCGCAAGGTCTTTGTTCACCGATTGCTGGAAATTCTCCCAGGTGAACTCACTGTCGCTGCTTTCCGGCGCATGACTCAGCAGCCACCAGCGCCAATAGTCGGCGGGCAGAATGGCCAGAGCCTGATCCATGAACACGCCTCGGCCCTGAGAGGTCGAGAACTGACCACCGTCATAGTTCAGATAGTTGAAGGATTTCAGGTGGTCGACCATCTTCCACGGCTCGCCTGAACCCAAAATGGTGGCCGGGAAGCTAAGCGTGTGGAAGGGCACGTTGTCCTTGCCCATGAACTGCACGTAACGCACGTCGTCCGCACCTTTGTCGGTGCGCCACCAGCGTTCCCAATCCGCATCCGTCTTGCCATTCGCGTCGGCCCATTCCTTGGCGCATGCGATGTATTCGATTGGTGCATCGAACCAGACATAGAAGACTTTGCCCTCCATACCGGGCCAGTCCTGATCACCTTTCTTGACCGGAACACCCCAGTCCAGATCGCGGGTGATGCCGCGATCCTGCAGGCCGTCTCCGTCATGCAGCCATTTCTTGGCAATGGATGTGGTCAGGATCGGCCAGTCAGTCTTGCTGTCGATCCAGGCATCCAGCTGATCCTTCATCGCCGATTGGCGCAGATACAGGTGCTTGGTCTCGCGCACTTCAAGATCAGTCGAGCCGCTGATCGCGCTGCGAGGCTCGATCAGGTCTGTCGGGTCCAATTGCTTGGTGCAGTTCTCGCACTGGTCACCCCGCGCGCGGTCGTAGCCGCAATTGGGGCAGGTGCCTTCGATATAGCGGTCAGGCAGGAACCGGCCATCGGCATTCGAGTAGACCTGTTTTTCACTGACCTCACGGATCAGACCGGCCTCATCCAACTTGCCAGCGAAGTGCTGCGTCAGGTGGCGGTTCTGTTCGCTGGACGAGCGTCCAAAGTGATCGAAGCTCAGGCCAAAGCGTTTGGCGATATCGGCCTGCACGGCATACATATTGGCGCAATACTCGGCGACGGGCTTGCCCGCCTTGGCAGCGGCCAGCTCGGCCGGGGTGCCGTGTTCGTCAGTGGCGCACAGGAACATGACCTCGTTCCCACGGCCACGCTGGTAGCGTGCGTACAGGTCGGCAGGCAATTGCGAGCCGATCAGGTTGCCGAGGTGCTTGATCCCGTTGATGTAGGGGATCGCCGAGGTGATGAGAATTCGAGCCATTTTGCGTGTCCACGTAACTGTCTGCGCGCCCGTCTACCTTATGTGACCCGTTAGCAAAAGAGTGGGTTTGGCATGGAGGATACGAAAACCATGATTGCGGTCGAAAAAAACCGCGACTAAATTGTCGATTGTATTCCGGCACGGGCCGGCGCTACCGTTCAGGCGGCCAATTGATTTCCGGTCTTTTGATTTCACTGCACGACGTTCTGCGCTTGCTTCATGCAAAAGAACTGCGATTTCACGGTGTTTGTTTATGTTCGATTTTCTTCTCCAAAGCGCATTCACGCCCTTTACGATGGCGCTTGCGCTGCTGTTTGGCCTGTTGGCGGCCGAGGTCATCGCCGCGCTTTGTGGTGCAGTCTTCTGGCCAGCGAAGGTCTGACCGACCTGAAGGCCCCCGGTCTGAGTGTTGCGGATTTCGATCTTGATATCGAAGCAGGCATTGATCTGAGTGCGTTGGAACTGGCCGAGATCGAGTGCGAGGCTCCGGCGGCCTCTGCAACAGGAACTCTGACGCGGTTGGGGATTGACGATGTGCCGGTCATGATCTGGCTGGTGGTCTTGCTGGCCGGTTTTGCGATGTCTGGGGTTGGCGTTCAACTGATCGTCGAGGATCTGTTGGGCTCTGATTGGCCTGTTGGGTTGGCCACCATCCCGGCGGGTATTTTTAGCCTTTGGTTTGCGCGCGGTTTCGGCCCGGTTTTCACTCGTTTGTTGACAAAAACCAAAACGGACGGAATGCCTGAACGGGAGCTGGCACGGTGCAGGGGGGTAGTGACCCAAGGCTCTGCGTCGCGCGGACGACCGGCTGAGGTGCGTGTCATGGATCGGTTCGGCAATGCGCATTACGTGAAGGCAGAGCCGTTGCAGGACCGGGACACGCTTGAGCAAGGCACGGACGTTCCTGTTCTGCGGGACAGATTCCTTGACCGTTTCGTGCTGGTCGGACTGTCCGATAGAACAGATCTCCAATCCTTAGAACCATAGCACCAAGGGTGTCTCGTCGCTGCCTCTATTCCTCGCGCGAGCGTTTTAACAAGCGCCCAATCGTAAAGGATGTTCTGGGGGCATAGACATAGTTCGTCCGCTCCTCTGGGGTGGGGCGTGAACGCATACGGGCCAGACCAAAGACGATCAGACCCAAATGACCAACAGCGACAAAGGCAAACAGTGCGCCCGGGCCGAATTTTTCGATCAGTGTGGATGAGACGTAGGGTGAGGCAATCGCGCCCAGCGCGTACCAGAACATCAGCGCTGCAGACAGCTCGACCCGTTGTTCAGTGGTGGCAAAGTCGTTGGCATGGGCCGAGGAGACCGAGAAGATTGGGAAGGTGGTGAAGCCGAACACCCATGCCGCCAGCATCACCCCGAGCGTCCCTGTGTTGCTGGCCATCATGGTTATTCCACAACTCAAAACCGCAGCGGCAGACAACCAGATCAGCACCCAGCGCCGGTCATATTTATCCGCAAGCCATCCCATCGGGTACTGCGCCATCGCGCCACCCAAAACAAATGAGGCGAGGAAGAAGGCGATCTGATCTATGCCCAGCCCGACTTCTTGCCCGTAGACAGGGCCGACCATACGGAATGAGGCAGAGCTGAGCGCAGCAACGATGACTCCGGCAACCGCCAAAGGAGAGCTGCGCCAGGCCAGTTTGGGGCGCAGACGCGGTGCGTCAGGGGTTGCGGGTTGGCTGGCGCGTGTCAGGGTCAGCGGCAGCAAGGAGGCACAACACAGGATCGCCAGCAGATTGTACGAGACGTAAGAGGCAGGCGGCAGCACAGCGATGATCAACTGCGCACACAGTGATGCACCCATATCGGCGATGCGATAGGTGCCCATGGCGCGCCCCCGGGTCTCATTTGTGACTTTCGCGTTCAGCCATGCCTCGATCACCGTGTAACACCCGGCGACACAGGTGCCGGACGCGATCCTGAGGAAGGCCCAGACATAGGGGTTTTCGGTCAGGGTATGGCCAATCAGACCCATCGCGCCCAGCGCGGTGCAGACAGCAAAGGCACGGGAATGCCCGACGCTGCCCATCAGACGCGGAGCCCACCAACAGCCGACAAAGAAACCGATGAAATGCGCCGAGCCTAGCAGACCGATTTGTTCGGTCGTGAAATTCAGCGTGATGCCGGAAATGGCATCGAGCGGCCCAACGCCACCGGTCGACAGTTGCAGCAGAATGACAGAAAGGAATAGGGCGGCAAAGGAAATGATCGTGCGCATGATGGGTCCACCTTGGCGAGGCCTTCAAACAATGCGCGCAGCTATTCGACGTCAAGGAGTCGTTTTTGAACTTTCGCCTTTGGTCAGAGGCGGCTGATTTCGGCGCGAATGTCCAGTGTGACGGTGTCATTCACCAGATCGGGATAGCCCGAGGCGCCAAAGTCGTGCCGGTTCAGCGCGCCCTTCAGGCTGATCGACAGGCGATCCAGATCACCCGCCGCTGTGCCCTGCGGACGGTAGAGGCTGGCTTGCAATGTGATCGGACGCGTCACTCCCCGAACTGTCAGGTCCCCGGTGATACGGGCCCCGTCCGAGATGCGTCCATCCTGCCCAAGCTCGATCCCGGTTGAGACGAAGGTGATGGTCGGATGGCTTTCGGCGTCCAGTACACTGGGACTGAGCATGGGCGCGCGCGCAAAGGGCAGACGGGTTTTGGCTTTGCTCACGTCCAATGCCACCTGCACCCGGCTGTTTTGCAGGCGTGTCGTATCCACTTGAACATCCGCTGTCCGGATCGGCATGGTGCCGTTTTGCGAAACGCCGGACAGATCGAAGCTAAAGCCAACCTTCGTGCCACTATCCGACAGCGCATAGGGTCTGAGCGCTGCATGCAGCGCTTGGGCGAAGGGTAGGGTCGCCAGCCCCGTAAGAACGGCACGTCGGGTCAAATCTCTCATGACCGGACGCTAGGGCGCGCGGCCCCTTGGACCAACAAAAAAATGCGTGATTAGGTGTGTTCAGTCCACGGCGGCGATCTGGTCAAGCTGCAGCCCGGCGCGCGGTTTGATCTGCGTGGCGATCCAACTGACCGGAGGCAGGGCGCGGGCGCGGCGGCGGGTCAGGGTCCAGCGGCGCGCCTCGCCCTGATGTGCGGCGGCCATGTGCCAGCGGGTCTCGATCCCTTGCGCACCTCCATCACCGGGCGTCAGCAGCAGGCCTAGCGGGGCCCGCCCCATGGTGCCGCCCTGTTCGGCGGCCAGATGCATCCGGCGCACGGGCGTCAGCCCCGGCGCGCCGGGCAGATCCCCAACGATCAGCGGGATGGCCCCGCTGCGCAACGCTTCTTCCATGCACCACAGCAGGTCCTCGGCGCGGGTGGGGCGGACAAAGATGAACCGGGCGGGATCGGCAAAAGGCATCATCCCGTCGGGGTTCAACTGCCCGGACTCCCATGCGGGGGAAATCCATAGGACCGGCCCCTGCATCTGACCGGCCAGCCACATGGCAAAGCTGCGCCGCGCGGGGCCGCAGCCTTCATGCACGCGCCCCAGTTGCAGGGTGATCCCATCCTGTAGCGTAACCCCCGGCGCGGCGCGCGCGGGCTTTTGACCAAGAAGCTGAACAGACATGAGTAACTCATATCATGTTCTTATTTTGTTCTCAAGCGTCACACGTGCCTAGCGCGACAGGATCATACGCCCGTCGGTGAACTGGATGTTCGAAAAACGATGCAGGTAGTCCATGCCCAGCAGCGACTTGTGTAAATCACCTTCGTTGATCCAGGCCGAGACATTCTGGTCGGTGATTGGCCCCACCGTCAGCGTGTCCAGCCGTACCGGAGCGGTCCGAACCTCTCCATTGGCGGTAAGGGCACGGCCAAAGTAGTTCAGCTGGTTCGGGTCAATCCCCGCGCGCCTGGCGTCTTTGTCGCTGAGAACAATTTGGCTGGCTCCGGTATCGACCAGAAAGGTGATCGGCTCTCCGTTCACTTGAACCGACAGATAGTAATGCCCGTCGGCTGATCGGGGCACCTCGATCGACTCACCCGTCACCGTCATCTGCGGAGCAGGGCCCACCGTTGTGCGGATATCTTCCCACAGGCCAACCACGGCCACGACACCCACGAAGATGAACACCCAGGCCATAACCTGCTGCAGGGTTTTGTTCAGCGATTGGCGGTTCTGCGCCAGGAACCAGAACACAACGGCTGTGCCCAGCACGCTGAGGTAGACCAAACGCATTACATTGTCGGTGTCCATGCCCAATTCCTTACTCGCTACACAGCAGTATATGGGGGGTCAGGACGCGAATCCAAAGGCCTTGAGGCCATCCAGAATGAACTGAACCGACAAAGCCGCCAGCAACATACCCAACAGCCGGGTCAGGACGTTCAACCCGGTCTTGCCCAGAATGCGGCCGATCAACCCGCCAGCCAGAAAGAAGATCAGGACAACAGACATCACCGCAAGCATGACGATACAAGCCTCGACAATGCCCAGCACGCCGGGATGCTGGCCGGCCAGCAGGATGATCGTCGCGATTGAACCCGGCCCCGCGATCAGCGGAATGGCCAGAGGGAACACGGACGGGTCGGGATGTTCCTCTTCCTCGGCCCGGTCTTCGCGGCGTTTGGTGCGGCGGTCGAACAGCATGTCCAGCGCGGTGAGGAACAGCAACGCCCCGCCCGCAACGCGGAAGGCGGCCATCGAGATCCCGACAAAGCCCAACAGCGCCTCGCCAAAGGCGGCAAAGGCGATCAGGATGAAGACGGCGGTCAGGCAGCTGCGAATGGCTGTTTTGCGCCGGGTCCTGGCATCCATGTCCTGCGTCAGTGCTACGAAGATCGGCGTGGTGCCGAACGGGTCGATCACCACGAACAAGGTGGTGAAGGCGGTAATGAAAAAGGCCAGATCCATCATGCGGCATTCTCGGCTTGTTCAAGGCGTTCCGCTGCGGCCACCCATAGGGTCTCGGCTTTTTGCATGGCTTCCGAGACCTCGGCGAATTTGCGGTTCCAGGTCTCAAGATCGTTGATCCTGTCATCCTCATACAGCGCCGGATCCGCCAGCTTGGCCGAGAGTTTCTCGTGCATATCCGTCAGCTTTTCAATCCGGTCCTCGCATTTACGTAGATCGGCGCGCAGGGCGAGCATCGCCTCGCGAGACGGGCGTTTGGGCTTTGCAGCCTGCGGCTTTGTTTTGACTGGCTTGTCCCGGGCCAACAGCATCGCGCGATAGGCCTCGAGGTCGTCGTCGAACGGCTTGACCGTCCCGTCCGAGACCAGCCACAACCGATCCGCCACCAGCGACAGCAGGTGCATATCGTGGCTGACCAGCACAACCGCACCGGAATAGGCGGTCAGCGCCTCGACCAGAGCCTCTCGGCTTTCGATATCGAGGTGGTTGGTCGGCTCGTCGAGGATCAGCATATGCGGCGCGTCGATTGTGGCGAGCAGCAGAGACAGACGGGCTTTTTGCCCGCCGGACAGGCGCACAACCTCTGTCTCGGCTTGATCGGAGTTCAGGCCAAACCCGGCCAGACGCGAGCGCCATTTGCCCGGCGCCTCGTCCGGGCGCAGACGGCGCAGGTGGTCCAGAGGGGTTTCATCCACATACAGCTCATCTACCTGATGCTGCGCAAAGTAACCGATCCGCAGCTTGTTGCTGCGGGCCATTTTGCCAGCCATCAGGGGCAGCCGGTCCGACAGCAGCTTGGACAGGGTCGACTTACCCTGACCGTTCTTGCCCAGCAGCGCGATCCGGTCGTCCTGATCAATGCGAAGGTTCAGACGGCGCAGCACTTCGACCTCGCCATAGCCGGTTACACCACCTTCGATTTGAATAATCGGGGGCGACAGTTCCTCGGGCTCGGGGAAGGAAAACGCGCGCAGGGCGGCCTCTTGCGGTGTTGAGACCAGCTGGATGCGTTCAATCATTTTCAGGCGGGATTGGGCCTGAACAGCTTTGGACGCCTTGTAGCGGAAGCGGTCCACGAAGCTTTGAAGATGAGCGATGCGGGCCTTAGCCTTGGCATTCTCCGACTCCGCTTGTGCCAGACGTTCGGCACGGCGCTCGGCGAACTTGTTGTAGGGGACTGCGTAGTAGGTGAGCTTGCGATCTTCCAGATGCAGGATCGAACCTACGGCCCGGTTCAAAAGACCGCGGTCGTGGCTGATGATGATGACCGTATGCGGATATTTCGCCAGATAGCTCTCCAGCCACAACGCGCCTTCGAGGTCGAGATAGTTGGTCGGTTCGTCCAGCAGCAGCAGGTCGGGCTGCGAGAACAGCACCGCCGCCAGCGCCACGCGCATCCGCCAACCGCCCGAGAAATCGGAACACGGGCGCAGCTGGTCGTCGTCATCAAAGCCCAGACCTTTGAGGATCGAGGCCGCGCGCGCCTCGGCCGACCAGGCGTCGATATCCGCCAGTCGGGTCTGGATCTCGGCGATGCGAGCGGGGTCTTCGGCGCTTTCAGCCTCAACCATCAGCGCGCTGCGTTCGGTGTCGGCGGCCAGAACTGTATTGATAAGCGACACGTCGGACGAGGGCACCTCTTGCGCCACGCCACCAATCCGGGCGCGTTTCGGGATCGAGATATTGCCTGATTCCAGTGCCAACTCCCCCCGGATCAGGCGGAAGAGGGTGGTCTTGCCGGTGCCATTGCGGCCCACAAGGCCAACCTTGTGGCCATCTGGGATGGTTGCGCTGGCCCCGTCGAAAAGAGGGCGGCCCTCAACGGCGTAGATGATGTCTTCGATCCGTAACATGACGCGCTCTTAGCAGAGCTGTGATGCCGCCGCCAGCGGCTAAGCATGTTCAACCGACCAGCGATGTGTTAGCGCTTTCTCGTTTGCCAATTTGAAACGGTTTTGACCATGCGCGCGGCCCAGACGCCTCCAACTTTGATCACGCTGATCTTTGCTACGGCGCTGTCGGTTCTTTCGCTGAATATGTTCCTACCTTCGCTGGCGCATATGAGTGAGGATTTCGCGGTCGACTATGGCCTCGTGAACCTGTCAGTCGCGGGGTATCTCGCGGTTTCAGCCATACTTCAGTTGATCTTGGGGCCGCTGTCGGATCGCTACGGACGCAGACCTGTCCTGTTGATCTGCATGACGATCTTTGTTTGCGCTTCAATCGGTTGCGCCCTCGCCGAGTCGATCTGGCTATTCCTTGGCTTCCGTCTGTTGCAAGCCGTTGTGGTGGCGGGCTCAGTCTTGTCCAGCGCGTCGATCCGGGATCAATACCCGCCGAATGAGGCCGCCAGCAGACTTGGCTATGTCGCTATGGCAATGGCCTTGGCGCCGATGCTCGGGCCGATGCTGGGCGGGGCGCTTGATATGCTCTTCGGTTGGCGGGCAGGCTTCGTTTTGTATTCGCTGTTGGGGGCGGGACTGTTGACCTTGCTTTGGTTCGATATGGGTGAGACCAATACCAACCGCTCCTCGACTTTCGCTGCACAGCTGAGAGAATACCCGCACCTGTTCCGTGCCCGCAGGTTCTGGGGCTATGCCCTTTGCGCTGCGTTTTCGATTGGGGGGTTCTACAGCTTTATCACTGGCGCGCCATTGGTGGCCGCAGCGTGGTTCGATCTAAGCCCCGCGATGCTGGGCCTAGGCATTGGCATCATCACCGGTGGCTTCATGGTGGGAAATTTCATCACCGGACGCATCGCTGCTCGGACCCGGCTGACCACGATGATCCTGATTGGGCGGATCGTAGCCTCGACCGGCCCCTTCCTTGGGTTGCTTTTGTTTCTGGGCCAGTTGGGCTCGGTTTGGGTATTCTTCGGCTCGGCTGTCTGCGTAGGGTTTGGCAACGGCTTGACCAACGCCAACGCCTCCGCTGGCGTCATGTCAGTGCGCCCGAAACTGGCGGGTAGCGCCGCTGGGCTTTCGGGAGCGATGATCGTGGCACTAGGGGCTGTGCTGACCTCTATCACCGGAGCATTCGTCAACGCCGAAAACGGCCCGTATCTGGTTCTGGGCATGATGAGTGGCAGCAGTTTCATTGGCCTGCTTGCGGTGCTCTACGTTCGCCGTGTCGACCGTCTAGAGCCTTTGCCTGACACAATCTGAACCGCAAAGCGCGGGGCAAGGCATCATAAGACTTTCCATGAGCCACAGACCATGTTAGGCGGCGCGCGATGGATTTCGGCGCACACCCCGCGCCACATTGTAAGGAGAGGCCGACATGGCACTGGAACGCACATTCTCGATCATCAAACCCGATGCAACCCGCCGCAACCTGACTGGCAAAATCAACGCCAAGTTCGAAGAGGCGGGCCTGCGCATCGTTGCGCAAAAGCGCATCCACATGACCAAAGAGCAAGCTGGCAAGTTCTACGAAGTTCACGCCGAGCGTCCGTTCTATGACGAACTGTGCGAATTCATGTCGTCGGCTCCGGTCGTTGTTCAGGTTCTGGAAGGCGAAGGCGCCATTGCAAAGAACCGTGAAGTCATGGGCGCGACTAACCCCGCAGACGCAGCAGCCGGCACCATCCGCGCCGAGTTCGCGGAATCGGTTGGCGAAAATTCGGTCCACGGTTCGGACGCACCTGAGACAGCAGCGGTTGAGATCGCCTATTTCTTCTCGGGCATCGAACTGGTCGGCTAAGCCGTCACTTTGGTGAACAGATTGGGCCGCTCCTGCTGGGGGCGGCCTTTTTCGTTTCAGATCTGCTTCAGATCGTGCGCTGCAACCCGCACCCCGATGGCATCCAGGTCTGAGACCATTTGGCTTTCCGGGGCCGCCTTGGTGCCGGATTTGATCGTGTCAAACCGTTGTCTTAACGCCTTTTTCTCCTCGCCCTTGCAGTCGTTCCAAGGGCGGCCTTGCAGCCCCATCACCAACACATAGTAGCCGATGAAATGCGGCTTTGTACCTGCTGCCAACAGCTTGGCATAGGCGGCGTCGGCACCCAGTTCTCGCAGCTCCTGCGCCGAATGAATACCCGCGCGGGTGCAAGCCTGTTCGAAGGCGGGGCCGAGGTTGCGGATGGAGGAGACCGGATCAGACATGCCTTGGTTTTAGCCGGACGGTTTTGACCTGTCACCCGCACAAAACCCCGGTTTGGTTGATCTTGTTCTTGATGCAGCGCGCGATTCACGGTCTCATGACGATATGTAGAAGGATCGGGCAGGGGTAAGGCGTGTCGCAGGGAACAAACGGATTCTTCATCCTCCCCGGCGGGCTTGATCAGGCCGCGTTCGAGCGCGGTTTGCCCAATCACACTGTCGATATCGAGATGGGCACCGCCGCGCCGGTCCTTATGCTCGATTGTCACGATCAGTCGTTGCGCAGCTCTGGCCGGGTATTGCTCGAGAACAGAGGGAGCTTGCGGCTTGTCTCGATGCAGGGGCAGGTCTCAGAGCAGCACGCCAACGGCAAGGGGCAATTCGTACAGAACCTCCCTGAAGGTCCGGTGAAGGCGGCGCTGAGCGGCTTTCCTACTTTGCGCGCCCTGACGCCGATTGGCGCGGGTGAGTTCGATGAAGGCACGCTCGCGATTCTCGACGATCTGCAAAAGACGCAGGTTCGGGGGCATACCCTGTCGCTGCGCACGGATCGCGGGCAGGTGGCGTTTGTCTGGCTGCAAAAACTGCGCGGTTATGATCGCGCTTTTGCTGCGGCCTGTGACAGTCTTGAGAGGATGTCTTCGGGCGGTATTGACGACTTGTTCGACGTTTTGTTCCCAGACATGATGCGTTACCGTGCCAAACCGGAGGTCGCGCTTGGCACGCAAGAACCCTCTTTGGAGGTTGCGACCGACCTGATCCGGACCTATCTGGGCGTCGCGCGTCAGAACGAAGCTGGCATAGTGGCGGATATCGATACCGAATTTCTGCATGACTACCGGGTGTCTTTGCGGCGCATTCGCTCAGTCTTGAGCTTGTTCAAAGGGGTGTTTTCAGACCAGCAGACGGCAGAATTGAAACGCGTCTTCTCGGACCTTATGGCTCCAACCGGGCGATTGCGGGATCTGGATGTTTATCTTCTGGAAAAAGATATGTATCTCAGTCTTGTACCGGAAAATCTTCATGCTGGTGTTCAGGGCATGTTCGACCGGTTCGAACAAGCGCGTGCCAAGGAACTGTCCCGTCTGACCCGTCATTTGCGCGGCGCGCCCTATGAAACTGCGATGACCGATCTGGCGCAGAAATTCTCAAGTCCTGAAAACCTGCTAACCGGGCCGAGCGCGGAACGAGGTGCCTATAGCTATGCCTGCGCGCTGATCTGGAAACGCTATCGCAAGACTTGCAAACTCGCCCGCAGTATTAGTGACGAGACGCCGGATCAAACCGTTCACGACCTTCGGATCGACTGCAAGAAACTGCGCTATCTGATGGAGTTCTTCGGGCCTCTGTTCGACGCGAAGGATTTCAAAACGATCCTCAAGCCTCTGAAAAAGCTGCAGGATAACTTGGGTCTGTTCAACGATTACTCCGTCCAGCAAGAGGCGCTTCTGGCGTTTGTTGCCGACCAAAGCACCGCTCAAGGCCGCGTGGACGCGCAGCTTGGTTTGGCCGCTGGCGGGCTGATCGCTGTTCTGGACCAACGCCAAAAGGCCGAGCGTGCCCGTGTGATTTCAAACTTTCAGCATTTCGACAGCCCGGAGACTCGGCATCTTTTCCGCAGCCTGTTTCACCACACAAAGGAGTGAGGAATGAAGATCATTGCCTGCTACAGTAACAAGGGCGGGGTCGGGAAGACCGCGACCTCGGTGAACCTTGCCTATGCCTACGCGCAGGCGGGTCAGCAGGTGCTTTTATGCGATCTTGACCCGCAGGGGGCCTCGGGGTTTTACTTCCGGGTTAAGCCTTCGAAAAAACTGACAGACGCGCGTTTTTTTGAGGATGTTGAACGGTTTACCAAGGCCATCCGGGCCAGTGACTTCGAAGGTTTGGATGTGTTGCCCGCCAATCTGACATACCGCGATTTCGACGTGTTCTTGTCCCGGATGCGTAACAAGCGCTCGCGTTTGAAGAAGGCTCTGGTCGCGGCAGGCAGCGATTATGACGTGATTATTCTGGATTGCCCGCCGAACTTCTCGACCCTGTCCGAGAACATCTTCCGCGCCGCTGATGAGATCGTTGTGCCGGTGATCCCGACGACACTTTCGGAACGCACATTCGATCAGCTGGTTAGCTTTTTCGAAGAACACAAGTTGCGGAAAAAAAAGCTGAGGGCGTTCTTCTCGATGGTGCAGAAGCGCAAGATTTTGCATCAGGACACAATGGAGAAGATGCGCGGGCTATACCGCAAACGGTTTCTGCAGACCTCGATTCCCTTCACCGCGGATATCGAGAAAATGGGTCAGCACCGCGCTCCGGTCAGCACTTATGCTGCACGTAGTGCGGCCAGTGAAGCCTATAAGGCGCTCTATGATGAATTGGAAAATGGGGTGATTGCATCCAAATGAGCATTGAAATCGAACGCAAATTTCTGGTCGCTGAACTGCCCGATTTGGCTGGAACCAAAAAGGCCGTGGTGCGGCAAGGTTATCTGACGGCCAGTGAGGACTCGGTGGAGATGCGACTGCGGCAGAAGAATGACAGCTTTTTTCTGACCCTCAAAGGAGCGGGCGGTCTGGTTCGTGTCGAGCGGGAGGCCGAGATTTCAGCCGATCAGTTCGAAACCTTCTGGCCCGAGACCGACGGACAGCGGGTTGAGAAAGTGCGATACACGGGCACGTTGCCGGATGGGCGTGTGTTTGAATTGGATGTGTTCGAAGGCGATCTGGCGCCGCTGTGTCTGGTAGAGGTCGAATTCACCTCGGAGCTAGATGCGAAAGGCTACACGCCGCCTGCGTGGTTCGGTGCGGATGTGACCGAGGATAAGCGCTATAAAAACAAGAACATGGCGATCAACGGACGCCCGAGTTAGCGCGCCAGTTTCAGCGTCGTTTCGAGGCCGGGATCGCAGTTGCGCGCCTCGAACGCGCCGCCATGCATCCGTGAGATTGCAGCCACCAAAGCAAGGCCCAGCCCGGCGTTACGCTCTGTCCGCGCGGGGTCGAGCGTTACGAAAGGCTGTTGCAAGCGAGGAAGGTCCTGTTCCGGAACGCCGGGCCCTTCATCGCGCACGCTGACGCGGGTGCAGGCGGTGTCCTCTGCAAGAGATACGGTGATGGTCGAGTTCTCTGGCGCATAGCGCAACGCGTTGTCCAGCAGGTTGGACAAGGCTTGCGACAGAAGAGGGCGGTGGCCCTGAATGGGCTTGGCCTGTCCTGTCACCTCAAGTCGGACATTCTGATCCGCCGCGACAGGCTCATAAAGGTCCACGACATCCGCAACCAGTTGGTGCAGATCGACATCCTCAAACTGTTCGCGCCCCAGCCCGGCCTCGGCGCGTGAGATTTCGGTCAGTTGCCCCAGCACGCGCAAGACATGATCGACCTCGGTGGTGGCCCGGGCGATGTCGATCTCGCGATCCAGATCGCTCTTGTCCGGGTCAGACAGCGCCTCGACCCTTTGTTTCAACCGAGAAAGGGGGGATCGCAGATCATGTGCGATCGAGTTGGAGGTCGTACGCAGGTTGCTGATCAGCTCTTCAATCCGGTCGAGCATGGTGTTCAGGGTTCCGGCAACCTGATCGAATTCATCTCCGGTGCCGCGTATAGGCATCCGGCGGGACAGATCACCCGAAACGATATTCTCCGCCGTGCTGGCGATGTCGGACAGGCGCGAAAACACCAGCCGCGTGAACAGCCACCCAGTCAACAGGCTGAGGAGAAGCGCAATTCCAAGCGCCAGCGCAACCGAGCGCAGCAGGACGCGGTCAAACTGCTGACGGGCAACAGCATCACGGCCAACAATAAGGCGCTCGCCACCGGGCAGGCGGATCGAAGCGGCAGAGACGGGCACCAGCTCGTCATTGTCGGCGCGACGCACCTCAAGATCGACCCAGCCACTGCCCGCCGTGATGTCCTCGGGCCAATGCTTGAGATTGCCCGCCAATTTGTTCCCAAACCGGTCGGTCAAAAGATAAAGCGCGTCGCGCTCCGAGGCACTGGGCAGGCGGCGTTCGATCGCGGTGATAAGACCAATGAGACCGCGCCGCTCATATTCATCGGCAAGTCCGGTCAGTTCCGCCGAGACGACCGAGCGTGTTTCGGATTCGATGCTGCGATTGGCCGTCACATAGACCAAAGCCAGCACCGTCGCCGTCAGAATGGTGCTGAGAACCATGCTGGCGACGACAAGTCTTGTTCTGGAATTATTTACCGAAAGCCGAAGGTTATCCATCAGACATCATGTAACCCGCGCCCCGGACGGTTTCAATCAGCGGTAAATCTCCGCCTTCGTCCAGTTGACGCCGCAGTTTCGAGATGTGGACGTCCACTACGTTTGTGTTCGGGTCGAAATGATAGTCCCAAACGCCCTCAAGCAACATGGTGCGCGACACAACTCGGTTCTTACGACGCAGGAAGAATTCAAGGATCTGGAACTCGCGCGGGGTCAATGAGATCTCGTGCCCGTCACGCGTGACCTTGCGGGTCAGCAAATCCATCTCAAGGTCCTTGCAGGTCAGGGTCGGAGTTTCTTCGGCGTCCTGCGGGCGGCGCAGCAGCGCCTCGATCCGTGCATGAAGTTCCTGGAACGAGAAGGGTTTGACCAGATAATCATCCGCGCCCGAGCGCAACCCTTTGACACGTTCATCAACGGCGCTCATGGCGGTCAGCATCAGAACCGGCGTTTTTAGCCCGGCCGCGCGCATGGATTTGATCAGGGACAAGCCATCCAATCCGGGCAGCATCCGGTCCAGAATAATGGCGTCAAAACCTCCGTCAGTGGCGTGGTACAGACCTTCGCGGCCATCTGCGGCAACCTCGACCACATAGCCTTCTTCGCTGAATCCCTTTGCGATGAAGTCCCGTGTATCCGCGTCATCTTCGACAATCAGCAGGCGTCTGCTCATGAGGGAGGTTCCTTTCTTTACGAATTTAAACACAATTTTTGGCCAAAGCACATGGTCTGAGGAAAACACGAGCCGGGTGCGTCCTTGCGCACCCGGCACGCCCGGCGAATTGCGGACAAACCAATCCGCCAGGAGGCGCGCACCATATCTCCCCATCATGTGGCGCGCGCGGGCCTGAGGTCAGACGATTTCAACCGCCACGAAGATCTGGTTGCCACCGCGGTTGATCAACACGAGGGCAGGGTCCGTCTTCTCGCTGTCCAAAGCCGCCTTGAGGGCATCCGGCGAAGCGGTTTCCTGGCTGCCCAGCTTGACGATCACATCGCCGCGCTGCAAACCGGCCTTGGCGGCAGGGCTTTCGGGCTTCAGATCGGTCACGACAACCCCATCGATCCCTTCGCCTACACCCATTTCGGCACGTGCGGCCTCGGTCAGAGGGGCAACGGTAACGCCGAGCGATGTGCCCGAGACCTCGGCCTCGACGGGCGCGTCGTTCTGCGCGGATGCAGTCTGGTGTTGGCCGATGGTCAGCTCCAGCTGCTGCTCGGTGCCATCCCGAAGGACGGTCAGAACGCTGTCGCTGCCCACTTTGGTGGTGCCCACAAGGATCGGCAGGTCGCTGCTGTTGTCCACGGGCTCATTGTTGAAGCTCAGGATCACATCGCCTTGCTGCAACACACCATCCGCCGGGCTGTCGGTCACGACATCGGACACCAGTGCGCCGGTTGAAGCGTCGATGCCCAGTGCGGCCGCCAACTCGGGGCTGACATTCTGGATCGAAACACCCAGCCAACCGCGGCTGATTTCCCCGTCATCGCGCAGATCAGCCGTGATGTGATCCACGATGTTGGAGGTGACGGCGAAACCCAACCCGACCGAACCGCCGCTTGGCGAGTAAATGGCTGAATTCACGCCGATAACCTCGCCCTCCATGTTGAAAAGTGGGCCACCCGAATTGCCTTTGTTGATGGCGGCATCGGTTTGGATGAATTCGGCGTATGGTCCTTGCGAAATATTGCGCCCTTTGGCGGACACGATGCCGGTGGTGACGGTGGAACTCAGACCGAAGGGATTGCCGATGGCCACGACGTCTTCACCGACACGGATCACGTCGCTGTCACCCAGAGTCACCGCTTGCAGCTCAGCCTCAGGCTCGATCTTCAGGACGGCGATATCGGTTAACGGGTCGGTGCCGACGACCTCGGCGTCATAAGTGCGGTCGTCGCTCAGACGGACTGTGATGGTCGAGGCATTGTCGACCACGTGATGATTGGTGACGATGTAGCCCTCGGCATCCAGTACAAAGCCGGAGCCCAAACCCTGGGACGGACCGCGCTTCGGCATGTCGAAGCCTTCGGGCGCGCCGAACCTTTTGAAGAACTCACCAAAGGGATGGTTTTCCAGATCAAAGTCCTGACCCCGAGCAGGCGTCGCGACCGCGTCCTGTTCGGCAATAATGGTCACGACCGAAGGCGAGACCGTCTCGACCAGATCGGCCAGCGCTTCATCAGCCATCGAGGGCAGGGCCGTTGTGGCCAGAAGGGCTGCGCCTAAGGCACTGGCGCCAACCCAGCTGGATTTGCGCGGAAAAAGTACTGAGGATTTACGGATGCTCATTTTTTGTCTCCTGTTCACGTCGCGCGAATTGAGGCGCGCGTTGAAACAGCAAATGAACCTTCAATCTGTGTCTTTCCTGACTGATGAATTAAGAAAACTTAATTTTGCCACAAAGCAATTGTTCCGTGTCGGCGGAGCGCTGTTGGGATTCGCGGATTCAGGCCTGCTGACGCACTGCGAATCGGAGGATTGTTGCTGAATTGGCTGTCAAACTTTGAATTTGGTTGAATTGAATATTGAGCATGAACAAACGGCGGATCGTTTGGCGGCGTTTTTAGTCACTCTACCTAGAGTAGAAGGTAGCCGAAAAATATTCTGGCGATGTAAACTATATTCTTGCAATTACATGGTTATTATTGAATAAGACCACGTTTAATCGGACCGTTTTCAATGCTTCTGCCAACGGAAATCCCCTTAAGGTTGATCTTGACGCGACGGGATGTTGCCCAAAAACCAAACTGAGACGTCCCTAGTTAACCGTTTCTTCTAATTTTACGTTGTTTCGAAGGATCGGATCAGCAAATATAAACATGCCCAAGTGAGGGGGAGCCAAAGGCACTAGGGGGTGCCCGTGGCTTGCTCAGTCTTAAAGCGCTGGTGGCATGTTAACGAGGGGGTCTTGTTTAGGTTTTAGCTGCTGTACGCCTAACCACCTGTATAGGTGATTTGGTTTAGCTTTATTGATTGCTGAAAGTGGTAGTCCTGTTTTGGGCACACGACCCGGTCTTTAACGACCGGGTCGTGTTCGTTTACGACCCTCGTTTTCTGAGCCAGTCTGCCCATGCCTCGGGTGTGTCGAGGTCAAGCAGGGCATTTTCACCGGGAAGACGTGTCAGGTGTGCCTTGTCCTTGTGCGCGCGAATGACGGATTGGGCACCTTGATCTCCGGTCAGTTTCCGAAGTTCTGGAAAAAGCTGACGATCAAAGATAACGGGATGGCCAGGCTTGTCAGCCGACGTGGCCCCGCGCCAGATCAGATTATCGGGATTGGCGCGTCTCGCGTTCTTCACGGCTCTTAGGTCATTCGCGGTCAGCTCAGGCAAATCCGCCAGCAGCACCATGACAGCCGGCGCAGCGGCATCCACCTGGGCCAACGCGCCGCGCAGGCTGACGTTCATGCCTTCTGCAGAATCCGCAATTGGGACCTTCCGCAAATCCAAACCACCCAGCGCGTCGTAACGCGCATGAGGGCGTGGAGGAAGCGCAACGATCACCGGTCCGACTTCCAAGGCTGTCATGGCAGATCGCCGCAAAAGGGGCATGTCGTCGACCGCTTGAAGCAGCTTATCTGCACCGCGCATGCGCCGAGATTGCCCTGCCGCAAGCAGTATGATGGGTATGTCTGTCATAGGGGCAACATGCCGTCCACTTGCTGCGTTGTCAGCCCCTCATTCGGTCGCCCTCAGGATCAAACAGTGGGGTGGAGATCACCCGCGCGGTCCGCATCTGACCGAGGATTTCGATCTGAACCTCCAGCCCGCCTTTGATACGGTCCGTCGGAAGGAACCCCATCGCGACCGAGGTTTGGGCATAGTGGGAATAGCCGCCTGAGGTGCAAAAACCAACGACTTTGCCGTCCAGCCAGATCGGCTCGTACGCGTTCACATCCGCATCTTCTGCCTCGACCTCGAAGGCGATCAGCTTGCGAGTCGTACCGTTATGCCGCTCTGCCTCGGCCGTTGCTCGACCAATGAAGTCGGTGTTTTTGGAGAACGAAATGAACCGATCTAACCCCGTTTCTGCGGCTGTGTAGTCTGGTGAGAACTCTCGCATCCACGAGCCAAAGAACTTGTCCAGACGCAAGGACATCATGGCGCGCATTCCGAAAGGCACTATCCCATGGGGCTGTCCGGCCTCCCACAAAGTCCACCAGAGCTGTCGTTGCGCCATTGGATCGCAATAGATCTCATAGCCCAGATCGCCGGTGTAGCTGACCCGCTGCACGAGGCAATCCGTCATGCCGATCGTCATCTGGCGCACGTCGAGGAACCGGAGGGTCGAGACATCCTCGCGCGTGCAGGCGGCCAGAACCTCAGTTGCACTAGGGCCAGCGATTTGGAAGCCATTCAGCTGGTCGCTGATATTACTGATTGAGACGCCCTCGGCGGCGTTCTGCTGAAACCAACGCATGTGATAGGCTTGGCTACCGTATGAGGCAGTCAGGCGGAATTCAGTCTGACTCAGGCAAGACACGGTAAAATCACCGATCAGCTTACCTTTGGACGACAGCATCGGGGTCAGGGAGACGCGACCCGGCTGAGGGATGCGCCCCGCCATGATCCGATCCAGCCACGCGCGGGCATTCGGGCCCGATATGCGATACTTACCGAAATTGTGGACCTCGTTGATTCCTACGCCTTCGCGGACAGCGCGGACTTCGCGCCCCGTGGCGTCAAACGCGTCCGAGCGCCGGAACGAGGGCGTCTCATAACCCGGCTCATCACCTTGCGCGAAATAATTCGGCACCTCCAGCCCATATTGCTGACCCCACACCGCGCCCAGATCGCTGAAGATGTCATACATTGGCGTGGTGCGATTGGGGCGTGCGGCGGGCAGTTCCTCGTTCGGGTAGGCGACGCTGAACCGTTTCTGATAGTTCTCAATGACCTTCGGGCGGGTATAGCCCGGGCTGATCCAGTCGCCGAACCGGGCCACGTCCATGGCGAAGACGTCGCGCTCCGGCTCGCCTTCGATCATCCATTGCGCCAGCGTCAGGCCAACGCCGCCGCCCTGGCTGAATCCGGCCATGACGCCGCAAGCGGACCAATAATTGCGCATCCCGGGCACCGGACCGACCAGAGGATTGCCATCGGGCGCAAAGGTGAACGGGCCGTGGATCACCGATTTCACCCCGGCCTCGGCCAGAACGGGGAAGCGCTTGTAGGCGAACTCGATACTGTCGGTGATCTTGTCAAAATCATCGGGCAGCAGCTCATGCCCGAACTCCCACGGAGTTCCGTCGACGGCCCAAGGCTTGCAGGGTTGTTCGTAGAACCCGATGCACAGGCCACGCCCCTCCTGCCGCAGATAGCTCTCGCCGGCAGGATCCATCACATGCGGATGCTCTCCACCCGCGTCTATGATGGCCTCGATCTGAGGGATCGAGTCGGTGACCAAGTATTGATGCTCCATCGGGTGCAGAGGGAAATAGATGCCCGCCATTGCACCGACCTCACGCGCCCAGAGACCGCCTGCGTTGACGATATGTTCGGCGTGGATCGTGCCCTTGTCGGTGACCACATCCCAGGTGCCATCCGCGCGTTGGTTGGTTTCGTGCACCATGCAATGGGTTTCGATCGTCGCTCCACCCATGCGGGCTGCCTTGGCATAGGCATGGGTGGTGCCCGATGGGTCCAGATGCCCATCCAGCGGATCGTAAAGCGCGCCGATAATGCCGTCGGTATTGGTGATCGGCGCGATTTTCTTGATCTCATCCGGGCCGACGATTTCGGTTTCCAGCCCCATGAAGCGATGCTTGGCGCGTTCGGCTAGCAGCATGTCGAACCGATCCTGATTGTCGGCCAGCGTCACCCCGCCAACATGGTGTAACCCGCAGGACATGCCGGTGATTTCTTCCAGCTCTTTGTACAGACGGATCGTATAGCCCTGCAGCGCCGCCATGTTGGTGTCGCCGTTCAGCGTGTGAAACCCGCCCGCCGCGTGCCAGGTCGAGCCCGAGGTCAGTTCGGACCGTTCCAGCAGCATGACGTCGGACCACCCCAGTTTGGTCAGGTGATACAGAACCGAGCAGCCAACAACGCCGCCCCCAATGACCGCCACGCGGGTTTGCAGTTTCATGAAAGACTCCCAGATTTTCTGGAAGTCTGACCGGAGGCTCCGGAGGCGCAAGTATAAAAACGACAAAAAATGTCGTGCACGTCGTCCGGCGCTAGGGTCAGGACCCATTCATCTTGGGCCTCTGGCGTGTGAACGGCAAAAAAGCAGTGGTTTTGATCGCGCCGGGACTGGCGACGTCAATTCCAAGCGGTCAAAGCCGCTGCTTTGCAGCGGTTTGCACGTCCGAAGGATTTGACTGATTTTGCTTCTGAGCTGCGTTACTTCCCTTTGAAATAGAACCACTATTCCTTCAGAGAAGTGCCTCGTCAGAACCAAAATCAGTCAAACCAGTGGTGCAAGATGAATGGGTCCTGACCCTAGAGAGGTCTGATCTTCAGCTCCGTCACCCGGTTGCCCTCGCGCGCGGTGACCTCGAACCGGAACCCATGGAAGGAAAACACCTGACCGACCACGGGGATCATCTGCGCCTCATGTATCACAAGGCCAGCGACGGTGTTCGCCTCTTCATCTGGCAGGGACCAGTCGAGGGCGCGGTTGACGTCGCGGATGGTCATGGCGCCTTCGACCAGAAACTGGCCATCCTCGGTGCGGGTGACGGGAACCTCTTCCTCGATGTCGAACTCGTCGGCGATTTCACCAACGATTTCTTCCAGAATGTCCTCGAGAGTGATCAGGCCGCGCAGCGATCCGTATTCGTCGACCACTAGGGCAAAGTGGCTGCGAATGCGCAGGAACTCTCGCATCTGGTCGTCCAGAGTGGTGGTTTCCGGCACGAAATAAGGATCGTTGGCGACTTTGGTGATGTCGAACCCGGCCAAACGGTCCGAGTTACTCTCGGATCCGCCGACCTGCGCATACATCGCGCGGAACAGATCTTTGGCGTGAACCACGCCAATGATGTTCTCGGGCTCGTCACGGAAGACGGGCAGGCGGGTGTGGCGGCTTTGCAGGCATTGCTCCAGAATGGCATCTGGCTCTGCATCGGCATCGATCATCTCGATGTTCGAGCGGTGGAGCATGATCTCTTCAACCGCACGGTCGCCCAGATCAAGCGCGCCTAGAATTCGGTCGCGGTCTTCTTTCTCGACCACGCCTTCGGAATGGCCCAGCTGCAACGCGCCGGCGATTTCCTCGCGCACGGCGAGGATGTTGCTATCGGGGTCGATCTGGACACCGAAAATGCGCAAGACGCCGCGGACCAACAGGCGTACCGCAGCCACGATGGGCGAGAACACGGTGACGACGACGCTGATGATCGGGGCCACGGCAGAGGCGGCTTTTTCCGAATTGGTGATGGCATAGGTCTTGGGCAGAACTTCGGCAAAGATCAGAACCAGTAGGGTCATGACTAGCGTCGCCAACGCCACGCCGCTTTCGCCGAACAGTCGGGTGAACAGGGCCGTCGCCAACGAGGCCGCGAGGATGTTAACCAGGTTGTTGCCTAGCAGGACCGAGCCGATCAGCCTCTCATTGTCATCGGTGATATCGAGCGCCTTTTGCGCCCCGCGAGAGCCTTTGTCGGCCTGCGCCCTCAGCTTTCCTCGGGACGATGCGGTCAGCGCTGTTTCTGAGCCTGAGAAAAAGCCCGAAAGGACAAGCAAAAGCAGGATAGCGCCAGTGGTAAACCAGAATGCGCCGTCGATCAGAGAGGATGTGGGTTCCATCGGTCCTTGGTTGTTCGTGTTTCTGCACCCGTTATGGGGATGCGCACCCTTGCAATCAAGGGGTTAGCCCTTGCTACCCCTGTCTTTCGCGAGCGGGTGATGTTCCAGCACCAGTTCCGACAGCCGTTCATCCAGCACATGGGTGTAGATCTCGGTCGTCGCGATGTCTGCGTGACCCAGTAGAGTCTGGATTGAGCGCAGGTCGGCCCCGTTGGCCAGCAGATGGGTGGCGAAGGCATGGCGCAACGTATGCGGCGTGACCTTTTCGGGCGAGACACCGCCCTGAACCGCCAGTTCTTTGACCAGCAAAAAAAACCTGTGCCGGGTCAGGTGCCCGGATTTGCCCCGCGACGGGAACAGGAATTTTGATCGGGTGCCACCTTTTTCAACAGTTGCATCCTCGGCCTTGTCCCGCTCTTCAAGCCAAACGGCCAGCGCATCGCGGGCCGGGGGGGATAGCGGAACCATCCTCTCTTTGCCGCCCTTGCCTAGAACCAGCAACATGCGGGGATCACCACGCGCCGACGAGACGGGCAGGGAGACCAACTCCGTCACCCGCATTCCGGTCGCGTAGAGAAGCTCCATCAGGCAGGTGTTACGGATACGGTCGGCCGGGCTGCGTCCGGTCTGGCGGGCAGCCTCGAGCAAGCGGTCGACTTCGGGGACGTCCAGCGTCTTGGGCAGCTGCTTCTTTCGGCCCGGGCCTTTGATCTGAATGGCCGGGTTGGCCTCGCGCCAGCCTTCTTCGAACGCGAACCGGTAGAGTTGTTTGATCGCCGACAACCGCCGGGCGCGGGTCGCGCGGGACAGACCCTGCGCATCGCAATCGATCAGATAGGCTTCGATCCTGTCACGATCGGCCTGCTCGAAACTGGTTTTTCGATGCTCCAGCCACGCGGCGAAATCCTTCAGGTCGCGACCATAGGCCAGGAGAGTATTGGTGGCCGCGCCCAATTCGGCGGCCTGCGCTTGCAGGAAAGTCGAAATCCACAGCTCATCTGATGCTGGACCGCTCATCATCCACGCTCGTTCAGGATCAGTAGGTTCAGCGCAGCGCGGCGGGCGGTTTCCTCTAGCCCGACACGACGGAAGGCCGCGATGGCTGCAGTCATGTCCACCAGATTGCCGCGCGCGCCGTGGGCAAACAGCTGCATCGCCTCCAAAATCGCCTCGCCGAGTTGGCCATTGTCCAGTAAGGCCTCGATATCCGACGGCACCGGAGCGGCCCAGGCGAACCCTTGAGCGACCGCATCTGCCAAAGGCGACGGCGAGACAGCGCGGCCCGGATCACCCTGCGCCAAGGCCGCCAGGAACTGCGTCTCAACTGCTGTGTCCGGCGCTTGCATCGCGGCGCGTTCATAGAAATCCGAGAGCATCAGGATACGCCAGCGCAGGGCTTCCACATCGGCCCCCTGCAATTCGACCCTATAGAGGCGTTCGGCGAAAAGATCTGCAAAAGGTACTTCAAGCCCGACGCTGCGCATTTGTTTCCAGACGAGGGGGAGGGTCTTGCTGATCGCCTCGATATTGCCGGTTTCAAGGGCGGTTTCGAACTGCTGCACAGCGGCCACCCGATCCCAGACGGCACCTGATGCCGCCGGAGAACGCTCGGTGTAAAGACCAAGCAACTGGTTTGGAGTCAGCGCGCCAATGCGGGTCAGGCGTTCAGCGGCTTCGATCTGCGCCTTCCAGCCTGCCACATCGCGCAGATCAGCATTGGCAAAGGCCCGCGGCAGAGGGGTTGAGGGCAAACGCTCCCCAATGGCCTCAAACAGCCTGAAGCTCAGCGGATCCGGGTCCTCGGGTTGCGGCAGGTAAGGCGCGTCCTCAAAAATGTCGGGGTTGAGGAAACGGTCGAGGAGGTCCAGTTCCTCAGGCGGCAACAGCTCTAGCGCGTGGGCGGCCTCAAGCGTCAAAGCGGCAGAAGGCCAATCCCCCCGGCGGGCCTTGCAGAAGATCTGGGCCGCATAGTCCTTGGATAGGTTGGGCTGGGCAATCAGCGCCGTGCAGCTGCGATCTTCGTCTCCAGTCAAAAGCGTTGCATCAAACCAGCGTTCGAACCGGGCCTGCGTGTCCGTTGGACCGGCGAGTTGTACCAGTGACTGCGCCGGGTCCGCCGCGCCGAGCTGCATCAGTCGGTCCAGACGCGCCAGCAATAGTGTTTCTTCCCCAGACGCACCGCCGGGCGCGCGGGCCTCGGACAGAAGAAGGGTGAACAGCAGGCGCTGCATGGCCGGGTTGTGCTTGACCGGGATGCGAGCAATCAGTTCTGAAATCCGCTCGGGGTCGCTGCCATGCCAGAGGTCGACGGGTAGCCCGGTTACACTCGACGACACCAGACCGATCGGCTGCGACAGCGCGTCCAGAGGCGTGACCTCAACCACGGGCTGGCCTCCGTTCTGTGCGACCGGAGGTTCCAGCAGCACAGTTCCCGGCAGGTTCTCGGGCGGGTCGTTCAGCCAATCAATCGCAGTCAGCGGCTGCTGCGCTTGCGCTGCTCCGGCCAGAGACAGCGCGACCAACACTTGCTTAATCGACATCCAACGTGACCGGTTCACGGATTTCGCTTTGCGGGGCCGAGAAATCGGCGCCGAAATAAGGACCCACGTAGGCGTAGGTCACCAGCCCGATGAAGGCCAGGCAAACAATATATATCAGGAACTTGATCAGACGGCCCATGGCGCCACGCTGCCTCAATTTTTGGTTTTGACCAAGTTATAACTGGCATTTTTCTTAAGATCACGTCATTCACGGTTAAATGAGCGAAATTAAGCATAACACACACGCGGCAGGCACACAGGGCCGGTTTGATCTGCACAAAACCGTTGTTCTTGTGGGCATGATGGGGGCCGGAAAGACGGCTGTGGGTCGCGCATTGGCCGTGCGGCTGGGTGTTCCTTTCCTCGATAGCGACGCCGAGATCGAATCAGCCGCCAATATGACCATCCCCGAGATTTTCCAGCGCGACGGAGAGCCGTTTTTTCGCGCCAAGGAAACCCAGGTTATCGGTCGCTTGCTGGATGAGCAGAAAGGTATTCTATCAACGGGTGGCGGCGCGTTTCTGTCCGAGGGCAACCGCGACATGATCACCGAACGGGGTGCCTCGGTTTGGTTGCGGGCCGATCTGGATGTGTTGTGGAACCGGGTGCGGCACAAGGATACCCGCCCATTGCTGAGGACGGACGATCCCTATGCGACGTTGAAGGCGCTGTACGAGGCACGTGTGCCGGTCTATGCCGAGGCTGATCTGACGGTGGCCTCGGACGGGGAGACCTCGATCGACAATATGGTAGACCGCGTGGTCGACGCCCTGTTGGCGCGACCCGATGTTTTGGAACGAAATTAGATGCATCAAACCGTACATGTGGAATTGGGCGAACGCTCGTATGATGTCGAGATTGGCCCAGATTTGCTGGCGCAATCCGGCGCGCGGATCGCACCTTTGCTGCACCGTCCGAAGGTTGCGGTTCTGACTGACGAGAACGTCGCGGCCTTGCATCTTGAGGCCCTGCGCGACGGGCTTGCGGCCGCGGGGATCGAGATGTCCTCACTGGCTTTGCCCGCAGGTGAGGCGACCAAAAGCTGGCCGCATTTTGAACGCGCGGTTGAATGGCTTCTGGCCGAAAAGGTCGAACGGCGGGACATCGTCATCGCCCTTGGTGGAGGAGTGATCGGGGACCTCGCAGGTTTCGCTGCCGCTGTGCTGCGCCGTGGCGTGCGTTTCGTTCAAATCCCGACCTCGTTGCTGGCGCAAGTCGACAGTTCGGTCGGAGGTAAAACCGGGATCAACGCGCCGCAGGGCAAGAACCTGATCGGAGCGTTTCATCAACCCTCCTTGGTGCTGGCTGACACCTCGGTTCTGGGCACGATGACCCAGCGTGATTTCCTGTCTGGCTATGGAGAGGTGGTCAAATACGGGCTGCTGGGCGACGCCGATTTCTTCGAATGGCTTGAAGGGAATGGGACCGATGTCTCCTCAGGCGATATGGCCGCGCGGGTGCGTGCCGTGACACGCTCGGTTCAGATGAAAGCTGACATTGTCGCACGCGACGAGACCGAGCAGGGCGATCGCGCGCTTTTGAACCTCGGGCACACATTCTGCCACGCGTTGGAGGCCGCGACGGGCTATTCCGACCGGCTGCTGCATGGCGAAGGCGTGGCCATCGGTTGTGCGCTGGCCTTTGAATTGTCGGCACGGCTAGGCCTGTGTTCGCAGGAAGACCCAAGCCGTGTTCGGGCGCATTTGAAGACCATGGGGATGAAAACCGATCTGGCCGATATTCCCGGTGATCTTCCCGGAGCCGAGGCCTTGGTGGACCTGATGGCGCAGGATAAAAAGGTGATCGACGGTCAGTTGCGTTTCATTTTGGCGCGAGGGATCGGTCAGGCCTTTGTCACCTCGGATGTCCCGCGTGAGGCCGTCCTATCGGTGCTGGAAGATGCGTTGGCAACCGTCTGACGAGGGCGGTCAGCGTCCTCGGATCACCATCAACTCACCGATGTTTTCGCGGGTAATATAGCCGATCATAAGCCCGGTGCGATTGATCACGGCGACCGCCGGCGCGCCTTTGTGCAACCCGTCCAAAACCTTTGCCAATCCAGCGGTCAAGCCGACCTGCGGGATGTTACGCTCCATGATCGAAACGGTGGGGTCAGAGCGTGGGTGGTCGCCGGCCAGCGCCTTGAACAGGTGGTCGCGGGTCACGAAGCCCTGAAGGTGGCCGTTGTCGTCCAGAACCGGAAACTCATGTTGCGTTGTATGGATCACGGCCTGCGCGGCAGTATTCAACGTGTCCTGAGGTGACAGCGCGTGGAATTCGGTGATCATCGCATCGCGCGCCAAAACATGCCGCGTGGCCGAGCGCAGCGCAACATCCTGACTTTCCGCATTGGCCGCGAAGAACACAAAAACCGCAATCACAACGAGGATCGGGTTGCCCGAGCTAAGCCCGTAAAACCCGAGCCCTACGGCAAGCATCTGACCGCTTAGCGCAGCGACGCGCGTGGCTGTGACCCGGTCCAGACGAAGGCAGAGGAGGGCTCGGAAAACGCGACCACCATCCATCGGGAAGGCGGGGATCATGTTGAACGCGGCAAGCAGAAGATTGATATAGGCGAGACGATCCAGCATCCCGATATTTGCGGATTCTATCTGGCTAATCGTCTCAAAGGGCATCCCCGCACCAAACCCCACCAGAACCAACCAGATCGCGACGTTCACTGCCGGACCGGCAAGAGCCACCCAGACCTCTTGCATCGGTTTTTCCGGCATACGCTCCAACCGGGCCAGACCGCCGATGGGCAACAGGGTGATGTCAGGGGTTTTGATGCCGAAGCGGCGCGCCATCAGGGCGTGACCGAACTCATGCGCCACGACACAGGCGAACAGGGCCAGCACGAAAATCAGGTTCTCGATCGCAGCGGGCCAACCTCCGCTGGAATAGGCCGCAAATCCGACCCAGGCCAACAACAGGAAAAAGGTGACATGGACCCTCAGTTCGGACCCGAGAAGTCGGCCGAGAGCGAAGGACCATGCCATGTTGTGTCTCCGTTTCGTTTAGAACGGAATCTCGTCGTCGTCGATTCCGCCGGATGCAGGGGCAGGAGAGCTGGACGGTGCGCCATAAGGATCGCCATAGCCGCCACCGGCTTGACCACCGCTATAGCCGCCCGACTGACCGCCACCATAGCCGCCGCCACTGCCTTCGCCGCGGCTGTCCAGCATCGTCAGTTCGCTGCGATAGGGACGCAGGGCAACTTCGGTCGTGTATCGATCCTGGCCCGACTGATCCTGCCACTTGCGGGTTTCAAGCTGGCCTTCGATGTAAACCTTGCTGCCTTTGCGCAGGTATTGTTCTGCCACCCGAACCAGCGGTTCAGAAAAGATGGCGACCTGATGCCATTGCGTGCGGTCCCGGCGTTCACCGGTGTTGCGATCTTTCCATGTCTCGGATGTTGCAACGCGCAGGTTGCACACTTTCCCGCCATTCTGGAACGACCGCACCTCAGGGTCGGCACCAAGATTGCCGATCAGAATGACCTTGTTAACTGAACCCGCCATGTAGTTCCCCGTTCTGTATTGATCTGCATGCGCCGAATCTGGCGCTGAATATGCCAGAGACCCTATACGGCCTGCATCAGGGTGAAAACACGTTGATGACACAGTGTCGGACAAGAATCTGCTTGCCCCGTTCTGCACGCTTTTAATTCAAGCGGCGGGACCATATACTCCGCTTGTTTTTGGATCGGGCAGGATAGGCATTTATGCGGTCTTTGGTTTTAGGTTTTGTCGGTGTGTGTCTGCTGCTGACCACGGCCCCGGTGCAGGCCCAGACACTGTCTACCAAGAATAGAAAAGACATTTTCCTCAAGCAATCCAAAGTGTTGGATTCGCGCGCGGCGACGCAATATCGCGGGTCCGAGCGGCTCAAGCCGAAAGTGGCGCAGGGGCGGTTCGACAAGCGCTATACAGGGAAATATCGGGGAGAATACCTGAAGCTTGCCCGCCAAGCCGCCCGCCAACACAACATCCCGGAAGAGCTGTTTTTGCGCCTGGTGCAGCAGGAAAGTGGCTGGAACCCCACAGCGAAATCTCACAAAGGGGCCCTTGGTCTGGCGCAGCTAATGCCGCAGACGGCCCAGCTTTTGGGTGTAAACCCGCATGACCCCAAGCAGAACTTGGAAGGCGGCGCGCGGTACCTGTCATGGCAATACCGCAAGTTCAAGTCGTGGCCCTTGGCGCTGGCGGCTTACAATGCAGGTCCAAAGGCCGTTGAGAAACACGGCGGCATTCCGCCTTACGCGGAAACCCAGAATTACGTGAAGGTGATCTGGGGCGGATAAGGCGCAGAACGCCGCAATTTGACAGTAGTATTCAACGAAAAAGGCCGGTCATTGACCGGCCTTTCAAGTTCGTACAAGCGCCTATTCCGCAGCGATTTTGATTACGGGCTCCATTCGGGCCAGAACATCCTCGGCCAGATGGCATTTGACCTGATGGCCATCGGCCAGAGTCTTCACAGGCGGGACATCGGATTCACAACGCCCGTCCGGCACCTCGGATTTCCACCGGCAACGCGTCTGAAACGGGCAACCCGGCGGTGGGTTCATGGCCGACGGAATATCGCCCTCCAGCACGATATGCTGTTTCTCGATCGAGGTATCTGCAATCGGAACCGCGCTCAGCAGCGCTTCGGTGTAGGGGTGATACGGGGGCGAGAAGACCTGATCGGTCGTTCCCAGTTCGACCACGTGGCCGAGATACATCACCATCACACGGTCGCTGAGATAGCGCACGATCGACAGATCATGGCTGATGAACAGCAAGGTGGTCTTGTGTTCGCGCTGGATCTCCATCAGCAGATCGGTCACGGCCGCCTGCACCGACACATCCAAGGCCGAGACCGGCTCATCCGCCACCACGATCCGTGCATCACCCGCAAAGGCGCGCGCGATTCCGACACGCTGTTTCTGACCGCCCGAGAGCTGTCGCGGCATCCGGTCCGCGAAAGCGCGGGGCAGTTTCACTAGATCCAGCAGTTCTAGCATGCGCTTCTTGCGCTCAGCCTCGGAATTGCCGACCCCGAAGATCTCAAGCGCGCGGATGATCTGTCGCCCGACAGTCATGGAGGGGTTCAGAGTGTCAAACGGGTTCTGGAACACCATCTGCACTTCACCCACGGTCTTGGCGTCGCGTTCCTCGATCGGCACGGCCTCGATATTGCGGTTGTCCAACAGGATTTGCCCGTCGGTCGCCGTTTCAAGCCCCATCAGAACTTTGGCGAAGGTGGACTTACCGCAACCGGATTCGCCGACGATGGCCAGGGTCTCGGATTCATGAGCCTCAAAACTCAGGGTCTCGTTGGCCTTGACCACTTTGGTTGTCCCGCCTCCGAACAGGGCATTGGCCGCCACCTCATAGTATTTCTTGAGGTTGTCCATCTTCAGAACGGTCCGCCCGATCTCGCCCTTTTCCTTTTGCTCGCCAACGGTGATCGGCGCGTTCCAGTCGATCTCTTGGAACTTCAGACAGCGCGTGTGGTGGCGATCATTGCCCGGCACCGCCTCCATGAGGATGTTCTGAGCGTCACAGCGGCCTTCTTCGAAATAGTCGCAACGCGGGCCAAAGTTACATCCCGGCGGACGTTCATGCGGCAGAGGGAAGTTCCCTGGAATAGCCACCAGCGGGCGCGCGTTCTTGTCGGCACCAGGCAGGGGGATCGACCGGAACAGCGCCTGTGTATAAGGGTGCTGCATCTCGTCGAACACATCGTGGATCGACCCGCGCTCGACCGCTTCGCCCGAATACATCACGCACAAGCGGTCGCAGGTTTCCAGAACCAGCCCAAGGTTGTGCGAGATAAACAGCATCGAGGTGCCGTATTTCTTGCCCAGATCTTTAACCAGTTCGACCACGGCCGCCTCAACGGTCACGTCGAGCGCTGTGGTGGGTTCGTCCAAAATCAAAAGGGCAGGCTTCGACATCAACGCCATCGCAATGACGATCCGCTGCTGCTGACCGCCCGACAACTGGTGCGGGAATGAGTTCAGCATCCGTTCAGGGTCTGGCAGGCGCACATCGGTGACCACCTCCAGCGCACGCGCATAAGCCTCTTCCTGACCGACGCCTTCATGGATCATCGGCACTTCCATCAACTGCTTGCCGATCTTCATTGCCGGGTTCAGGGATGCCATGGGCTCCTGATAGATCATTGCGATCTCATTGCCGCGAATGTCGCGCAGTTCCTCGGTAGTCATCTCACCGAGATCGCGCCCCTTGAACTTGATCGAGCCGCCGACGATGCGCCCGTTCTTGCCCAGATCCTGCATGACACCCAGCGCCACCGTAGACTTGCCGCAGCCGGATTCACCAACCAATCCGACAGCCTCACCAGGTTGCACACTGACCGAGAAATCCATAACGGCGGGAATTTCTCTCAGCCGGGTGAAAAACGAAATCGAAAGTTTGTCGATCTCTAGAATAGGCCCGTCATAGTCCGCCAGTTTGTTCATCTTGTTACTCCTCGCGAGAGTCCGGGGGATCCCCTTCATCTGGCTAAAAATACCTCGGGGGTCCGGGGGCAGAACCCCCGGCCTAGATCACATCAGTCCTTCAGACTTTCTTCGCGCAGACCGTCTGCCAGCAGGTTCAAACCCAGAACCAGGGACAACAGTGCCAAAGCAGGCGGAAGGGCAGGGTGCAGGTAGATCGAGAGCAGCTTGCGCCCTTCGTTGATCGTCGAGCCCCAGTCCGGGCTTTCGGGCGGCAAGCCCAGCCCGAAGAAACCCAAGGTCCCCAGAAGGATGGTTGTATAGCCAATCCGAAGACAGAAATCGACGATCAGCGGACCACGCGCGTTGGGCAGAATCTCCCAAAGCATGATGTACCACGGACCCTCACCACGCGTCTGGGCCGCAGCGACGTAGTCGCGGGTTTTGATATCCAGCGCCAACCCGCGCACGATGCGGAACACCGTGGGAGAGTTCACGAAGACCACCGAAACGAACACGACCAGAATACCGCCCGGAATGTCGAACAAATCCAGATAGGTCGGCAGACCCCAGACGCGGTAGCTGTCTGTGCTGATGATGTAGCCTCCGGTCGAAATCAGCGACAAGTAGAACCACAGCGCCACGCCTAGGACCCCGATCAGCAGAGGTGTTCGGAAATTCGGACGCGTGTAGTAGCGCGAATTCAGCAGGACACCGAGGAAGATGATCGGGAAGACAAACAGTATTGCCGCCATATAATTCGGCACACCGGTGGCCACGATCTCGGGTGTCACCAACAGGTAGAACAGCAGGATCACAGGGAAGGCGAGGATCAGGTTTGCAAGGAACGACAACAGCGTATCCAGGCGACCACCATAGTACCCGGCAGGCAGGCCAAGTGTGATCCCAACCATAAAGGCAAACATCGTGGCAAGCGGAGCGATCTGCACCACGATCCACGCTCCCTTGACCATCCGGCTGAATACGTCGCGGGCCAGATTGTCTCCGCCCAAAAGGTACCAGGCGTATTGGCCGTCCTCCAGATTGGGCAACGGCGTACCGGGCACCTTGTTTTTCATCCCCGAGATCTGTGCCAGCGGGTCATGTGTCACGATCAGATCAAGCGCGCCGAAGATGCCGGTAAAGACCCAGAACATCACAAGGCCAAAGCCGATCATGCCGATTGGGCTGTCGAAAAGCTTGCCGTAAAGACCCAGCTTGCGTTTGAACGCGATTGACATCGCATACAGGATGATAAGCGACAGCCAGACTGGTAGAAATTGCTGCGAAATCGCACCAATGATCCCGGCGCTGGTACCCATCAGGATGCCCAGCACGACATAGGCGACCGCGATCGCAACGCTGGCCATAAAGCTATAGCGCAGCGCGGCTTGGATCATGTTTCGCAGGCCCGAGCTTGACGTCAATGTTCCGTCAGGGTTCACCGTCATCTGATCCTCGGGCAGCACAATGCTGGCCAGCATCCAGACGACGATGGACAGGGCCATGACACCCAGTGCCAGCGCGAGTAACGGGTTGAGGAAGGCGATAGAGCCGGTCCAGGTAAGTGGTTCCATGATCTGACCCTCCCTTAAGAAATGCGAATGCGCGGGTTGAGGTAGACATAGCCGATATCCGAGATCAGCTGCGTCACCAGAACCACGAAGACCGACACGACCGAGATCGCCAGCAAGAGCTGGATGTCATTGTTCCCCGCCGCCTGCACCAGTGCCCAGCCAAAGCCCTTGTAGTTGAACAGGGTCTCGACGATCACCACGCCATTCAGCAGCCATGGGAACTGCAACATGATGACGGTGAACGGCGCGATCAGAGCGTTCCGCAGCGCGTGTTTCATGACGATATTCGGGAACGAGACACCTTTGAGGCGCGCGGTGCGGATATATTGCGCCGTCATCACCTCGGTCATCGAGGCGCGGGTCATGCGGGCGATATAGCCCATCCCGTAAAGCGCGATCGTTAGCACCGGTAAGAAGAAGTTCTCGAACGTCGGGTTCTCCATCGCTTGCGTCGCCGTGCCCTTGAACCATTTCAGGCCCACAGCGGATGACGTGAAGATCGCGATGAAGATCACACCCGAGACATATTCCGGCGTCGCGGTCGTTGTAATGGCAAAGGTAGACAACGTCCGGTCCGTGGCCGACCCTTCTTTCATCCCAGCCAGAATGCCAAGGATCAGCGCCGAGGGAACCATCAACAGCATCACCCAGAACATCAGTCGGCCTGTCAAAGCCAGCCGGGTGCCGACGACTGTCCCGACTTCTTCTTTGAAGACCGTCGAATACCCCCAGTAGCCCTGAAGGATGCCGCAGAAATTAGGAGACTCTTCGGCGGTTTTGCCGGGTAGAATGCATCGGCCCTGAACAGTGCCGTCTTCATTCGTGTGCCGGTATGAGGGCAGAACGCCCAGCCATTCACCGTATTTTATGGGCGTCGACTGAAGATATCCGCCTTTTTCCAAAAAGCTCTCGACCTGTTCATCCGACATCCGGAAATTGCCCTGCGTTTTCGCTAGCTTTTCCAGGTTCGGGTAGAGATTGGTGAGGAAAAAAACCAGGAATGTCAGGCACAATGCTGTCAGCAGCATAATCCCCACACGCCTTAAAATGAAAAGTCCCATGTTAGCCCCTGTTGGTCGGCTGGCGTGGACGGCATTCCGCCTCACGCGTTGCTATTCTTATGGTCGCCGTATTGAGGACGAAGGGCCGCGCCAGTGCGGCGCGGCCCTTTTTGTGTTTTGGGTCAGGAGGTCAGGCCGAACTTGTAAAGCTGCGGCAGGTCCGCGATGTGCTTTTCGACACCGACCATGTTGTCGCGATGGTGGCGCATTGCAGTCCGCCAATAAGGCTGAATGACAACACCTTCTTCGATCATGATCGCCTGCAGTTTCGCCATCACCTCGCGGCGCATGTCGACATCAGCGAGCGAGTTCGCCTCGGCCAGCAGCGTGTCGAACTCTTCGTTGGAGAAACCGGACTCGTTCCAAGCGACGCCAGATTTGTAGGCCAGCGCCAGGATTTGCGTACCCAGCGGGCGGTGGTTCCAGTTGGTCGAGGAATATGGGTACTTGGTCCAGTCGTTCCAGAAGGTCGAGCCCGGCAGAACAGTGTGTTTGGCCTTGATGCCCGCGTCGTTCAATTGAGCCACAACTGCCGCAGTGGTATTTCGGCGCCAGTCATCGTCGATGGACTGCACTTCGTGCTCGAAGTCAGCCATGCCTGCTTCTTCCATCAGGGCCTTTGCTCCGGCCGGATCGTAGGGGATGCGGGTGATCGACGAGTCATATTCCGGATGCATCGGGCCGACATGGCTGTTTTCTGCCGGAATGCCGTAACCGGACATGCCGAGTTCAAGGCAAACCTCGTTATCCACCGCCATGGCGAGGGCCTGACGGACCCGCTTGTCGCCGTAGATCTTGTTGCCGTCCGCATCTTCTGCCAGCTGGTTCGGGCGGATCACGATGGTAAAGCCCGACGGGATTTCCGAGCGGACAAGACCGATGCCGTCGAAGATGTCGACGAATTCACCGACCGACTCCCAGTTCATGTCGATCTCTTCGGCCTCATAAGCGGCCAGGAAGGCGGCAGGGTCGGTGCCATAGTCGATGAATTCGATCCGATCTATGTAGCCGCCTTTGCCCGCTTCGTAGCCCCACCAGTCGAAGCCTTCGTTGCGGACCAGAACGCCCTTCACGCCGACCTCGTGGCTTTCGGGAATCATGAAGCCTGTGCCAACCGGGTTCGACAGCATGTCATTCGGGTCAAAGCTGCTGTGGACGATAGCACCCGGATAGTCTGCCATGCCGGGGATGATGGTGATGTCCGGCGTGTTGCACTTCAGTTTAACGGTGTGCGAATCGATAACGGTAATGGCGCCATCAGAGGCTTTCTGGGTGCTCTCATCGACCAGCGACGCCATGCGCGAGGCCATCGAGTTGCCTTCCAGCGACGCATCGCACCAGCCTTCGATGTTGCGAGCCACGTCTTCGGCAGTGAAATCGTCACCGTTGTTCCACTTGACGCCCTTGCGGACGTTCAGCGTGTATTCAGTGGCGTCGTCATTGGCTTCCCAGCTTTCCAGCAACATGGGCTTGAACGTACCGTCGTTGTTGTACTCGACAAGATACTCCAACCAGCCCGCCGTGAAGGTCGCAATCTGCGTCCAGTCATAGGTGCGCGGGTCTTTGAGTGCGCGGACTTCCATCTGATATCGGATGGTGCCGCCTTGCTGCGGCTCAGCTGCGGCTGCGGGTGATTGCAGACCGATCATGCCGTAGGCAACCGGAGCGGCAACACCCAGTGCGGTGACGCGGGCCAGAAACTCGCGGCGGCTCAGATTGCCGTCGCGGTATTCCTGGGCGTGCATCTCTGCGGCCCAGTGCACCGACGTTCCCTTTGTTGTATGGTTAGTCATGAATGTCTCTCCCTGTGACATATTTGTTTTTTTGCATGGAATAAACGAACCTAGCCGGCGTTTTTCAGGCCAAGGCGAAGGTCGAAGGGTTCGGTTTTTTGAACGTTGGAATTCCCCATGTCGGTATTCGGCAACAGAATCCGAAGGACGTCAATGTTCGAATGCGGCATGAAGAGCAAAAAAACGACATGTCTGGGCGGTTGTTGCGCATCACGTGCCCTGTGCTTCTTACCCATTCCCAACGCGGGGCATGACGCCAACTCATGGAAGCCGAGCGCCGTAAGTACTGGAAATATTGGTTCATTCCGACTGGCAGCCAGATTGGTTACGGGGAATCAACCGCGTTTCGTATCAGTTTGATAAATCGAGGTGATTCCACGCCTTCATGCGCGCCCGGAACCATGTGCGCTGGCGTTTGGCAAACTGACGGGTCGAGATCGTGGCCCGTTCGCGTGCTTGCTCCAATGTCATTGAGCCATCAAGATAGGCCATGAGTTCCGGCACGCCGATGGCCTTGCAGGCGGGTAGCGACGGATCATAGCGGTCCCGCATGGCCGCAACCTCGTCCAGAGCGCCGCTCTCTAACATTTGATCGAACCGACGGGTGATGCGGTCCAGCAGCCATGATTTGTCGACGTCAAAGACGATGGGCACCGCGTCCTGCAGGGGCAGCACAGGCGGCGGAGTGTCGTCCTGCCAGGAGGCAAGGCTGCGTCCGGTTGCCTGCTGAACCTCCCACGCGCGCTGAACGCGGGCGCGGTTTTGGGTGTCCAGCCGGGTCAGGGTCTCGGCATCCACGCCAGCCATCAGCTGAGCCAAGTCCATCTGATCGGCATCCTGACGCACATGCTGAGGGGGCGGTGGTATCTCTGCCATTCCTTCCGTCAGAGCAGTGAAATACAGCCCGGTTCCACCAACGATGATCGGGCGCTGGCTGCCCGTCAGCAGCGGTGTGACCTCACGCAGCCAGTGGCCGGTGGAATAATCCTGATCAAATGCGACGTGACCATAAAGGCGATGCGGCGCGCGGGCTTCCTCGTCCGGTGAGGGGCGGGCCGAAATCACCTGCCAGCAGTCGTAAACCTGACTAGCGTCGGCGTTGACGATCACCCCTCCGAACCTTTCAGCGATGCGCAGCGCCAGCTCGGACTTGCCCGAGGCTGTCGGGCCAGCGATCAGAACCGGCTTGTCATCCGGTATCTCGGGGAGCCGGTCCCAAATCGATGCGGTGGGGTGATTGGTCATGGTCCCTCAGTATCCGCATTGAACCTGCGGTCGTTTTGCTTCATTTTGCGCCGGAAAATAAACCCGTGCCAGCCCGGAGCGCAATATGAGCCTGACCTCGTCCCCCAACACCCAAAAGCCCAAGTATGATCGCGTGATGCTGAAGATTTCCGGCGAGGCGTTGATGGGTGATCAGGGATTCGGCCTGCATCCGCCGACCGTCCAGCGCATCGCGCAGGAGGTGAAATCGGTCCATGATCTGGGCGTCGAGATTTGCATGGTGATTGGGGGCGGCAATATCTTCCGCGGCCTCAGCGGCTCGGCCCAGGGGATGGAGCGGACCACGGCCGACTATATGGGGATGCTGGCGACCGTGATGAACGCGCTCGGGATGCAGTCGGCGTTGGAAGAGATCGGGGTATTTACCCGCGTGATCTCGGCCATCCGTATGGATGAGGTCTGCGAGCCGTATATCCGCCGCCGCGCCGTGCGCCACCTTGAAAAGAAACGGGTTTGTATCTTTGCCGCTGGTACGGGCAACCCGTATTTTACCACTGATACGGCCGCGACCCTGCGCGCGAATGAGATGGCCTGTCAGGCGATCTTCATGGGCAAAAACGGCGTGGACGGGGTGTATGACAAGGACCCGAAAGAACATGCCGATGCAAAGAGGTACGACACGGTTTCTTACGACGACGTACTGGCCAAACGGCTGCGGGTCATGGATGCTTCGGCCATTGCGCTGGCGCGTGACAACAACCTGCCGCTGATCGTGTTCGGTCTGGATGAGCCGGGCGGCTTCCGGGGCATTCTAGCCGGTGAGGGGACCTATACCAAGGTTGAAGGCTGAGGCGCGCGCTCAGCAATTACCGTTCACTCTACTCATCGAAAGGCTTGGCCATGACAGCGTTGGATATTGATTTCGTTCGGGCTCAGTTCCCGGCCTTTGCCGAACCCAGCCTTCAGGGTCAGGCCTTTTTCGAGAACGCAGGTGGCTCCTACTCCTGCCAGCCAGTGATCGACCGGCTGACGCGGTTTTACACTCAGCGAAAGGTGCAGCCATACGCGCCCTACGAGGCCAGCCGTCTTGCGGGTGCCGAGATGGATGAAGCCCGCGCCCGGATGGCCGCTATTCTGGGGGTTGAGACTGACGAACTGAGTTTTGGTCCCTCGACCACCCAGAACACCTATGTTCTTGCGCAGGCTTTCCGTCAATGGATGAGCCCCGGCGAAGCGATCATTGTCACCAATCAGGATCATGAGGCCAATTCCGGCCCGTGGAGACGCCTTGTCGAGGCCGGGATCGAAGTGCGCGAGTGGAAGATTGATCCCGAAACGGGATCTCTGAACCCGCAGGATCTGGAAAACCTGCTGGATGAAAAAACTCGGCTGGTCTGCTTCCCGCATTGCTCGAACGTGGTGGGTGAGATCAACCCGGTGACCGAGATCACCGCCATTGCCCATGCTGCTGGCGCTTTTGTGTGCGTGGACGGCGTATCCTACGCGCCGCACGGGTTTCCGAATGTGGGTGATCTGGGGCCGGATATCTATCTTTTCTCGGCCTACAAGACCTACGGCCCACATCAGGGTTGCATGGTCATCCGGCGTGCTCTGGGTGAGTTGCTGCCCAATCAGGCGCATTATTTCAATGGCGATACTCTGTACAAACGGTTCACCCCGGCAGGGCCGGACCATGCGCAAATCGCTGCCAGCGCGGGAATGGCGGATTACATCTCGCTGCTCAGCACCCACCATGGCGGCCCAACTGAGGGTGCCGCGGCGCAAGGCGCTTTCGCCCATGACCTGATGCGCAATCACGAGGTTGCGCTGCTGCAACCGGTGCTTGATGTTGTCAAAAGCCGAAACGCGGTGCGACTGCTTGGCCCGTCTGATGCCACTCGACGCGCGCCCACCGTCGCCTTGGCTTTGAGGCGACCGGCCGAAGCTGTGGCGGCTGAACTGGCGGAGCATGGCGTGATGGCCGGCGGTGGTGACTTCTACGCTGTACGCGCCTTGCAGGCGATGGGGGTCGATCCGGATCAAGGCGTTTTGCGGGTCAGCTTTACGCATTACACGTCCCAACAGGAAATTGATCAGTTATTGAATGCACTTGACCGGGTTTTGTGATCCAGTTTTCGATATGCTCCGTAGTGGAAAGAAAACTGCGGGGCGAATATGGAAGATGGGCAACCTCCGATCATTTTGTGGTTCAGGCGTGACCTGCGGCTAAGCGATCATCCGGCGCTTGCCGCGGCGGCCGCGACCGGTCGCCCTGTGGTGCCGGTTTTTCTGTGCGATGATCTGGTGCAAACCCTTGGCGCGGCCCCGAAATGGCGGCTTGGGCTGGGGCTTGAGGTCTTTAGCCGCGCACTGAACGACATTGGCAGCCGTCTAATCTTGCGACGGGGCGATGCGTTGGCACGGTTGCAGCGGCTTATCGCGGAAACCGGCGCGACGGACGTGTATTGGTCGCGCGCCTACGATCCCGCCTCAATTGCGCGGGACACAAAGATCAAATCGGCGCTGAAAGGGAAGGGGATCGAGGCCAAATCCTTTGCCGGTCACCTTCTGTTCGAACCCTGGACTGTTGCGACCAAGGCCGGTCAGCCGTTTCGCGTCTTCACCCCGATGTGGCGCGCTGTGCAGGGGCGCGAGGTCCCTCCGCCCGAGGCAGCCCCGACCCGGTTGACCGCCCCCGAGCACTGGCCTGCCTCTGACGATCTGGCGACCTGGCACTTTGGCGCGGCGATGAACCGAGGGGCGGCGGTCGTCAGACATTATGTGCAACCCGGCGAACAAGCAGCGCTTGATCAGCTGGAGGTGTTCCTGAACCGGATCGCGAATTACGGCGCTGACCGTGACAGGCTGGATTTGGACGGTACCTCGAACCTGTCCGAGTACCTCTCATTGGGTGAAATCGGCCCGCGTACCGCCTGGCATCGCGTACAACGTGCGGCTTTCGAAGGGACCCAAGGCACCGGTTCATTTCTGCGACAGCTTGTCTGGCGCGAGTTCGCCTATCATCTAATGTACCACACGCCTCAGCTGGTGTCGGGCAACTGGAAGCCGGAATGGGACGCTTTTCCGTGGAACGAGGCCCGAGATGCGCCCGAGGTGCAAGCTTGGCTGCAAGCCAGAACCGGCATTCCGGTTGTGGATGCGGGTCTGCGGCAAATGTATGTGACTGGGCGGATGCACAATCGTGCCCGGATGATTGTTGCAAGTTACCTGACCAAGCATCTGATGATCCATTGGAAAATTGGGATGGAGTGGTTCGAGGATTGCCTGATCGATTGGGACCCGGCCTGCAATGCGATGGGCTGGCAATGGGTCGCGGGGTCCGGACCGGATGCGTCTCCATTCTTCCGCATTTTCAATCCCGTTACACAGCAGGAAAAATTCGACCCCAAGGGTGCCTACTTAAAACAGTGGATTGCCGAGGGCACGCCAAACCCGTCTGAGACGGCTTTGTCCTACTTTGCAGCCACACCCCGTTCTTGGGGTTTGAACCCGAAGGCAGATTACCCGCCACCGGTGGTCGATTTGCCAACAGGGCGCACCCGCGCGCTGGCCGCGTATGAAAGCCGAAAAAACCAGTAAGGAACTGAAAACTTGCCACAAACACAATTGCGTCCTAGCCTGCATCAACCACCGCAGAGGGGAGAGCGGATGATCTTGACAACGACCGAAGGCCAGAAAGGTCTGCCCAGATATTTCGCGCAGGTGTTCAAGATGCTGAGCAAAATGGAAGCCGGGCGCTTGGACATCACTTTGTCCGACGGCCGGACCTTCCGTGTTGAGGGCACAAAGCCAGGCCCGGTTGCCGAGGTCGAAATTCACGATCCCGACGTGTTTGCCCGCCTGATCCGGGAAGGTGAGCTTGGCTTCTCCGACGCATATCTGGAAGGGCATTGGAGCACGCCTGATCTGCGCGCCTTCATGGATTTGGTCCATATGGGCAGTGAGACGGCCTACGATGGCTTCACAGGCAAGTTTCTCGTGCAGGCCTATGAGCGTCTGCGGTTTTGGCTGCATCGGAACAATCGTAGACAGGCCAAGAAGAATATCTCGTATCACTACGATCTGGGGAACGATTTTTACGCGCTCTGGCTTGACGATACGATGACTTACTCCAGCGCCATTTTCGAGACAGGGCAGGAAAGCCTCGAGAAGGCGCAGACTGCCAAATACGCTAGCATGGTCGATGAGATGGGCGTCAAACCCGGCGATCATGTGCTTGAGATCGGCTGTGGCTGGGGCGGCTTCGCCGAATATGCCGCGAAAGAGCGTGGCCTGCGTGTAACGGGTCTTACGATCAGCCAAGAACAGTTGAAGTTCGCGCAGGAACGCATTGAGAAAGCAGGCATATCGGATTTAGTTGATCTGAAGTTGCAAGACTATCGCGACGAACAAGGGCAATATGACGGCATCGCCTCGATCGAGATGTTTGAGGCCGTGGGTCAGAAATACTGGCCGGTCTATTTCGATACTGTGCGGGATCGGTTGAAGCCGGGGGCGCAAGCCACGTTGCAGATCATCACCGTGGGAGATCATCGCTGGGATTACTACAAGAACGGCGTTGATTTCATTCAGAAATACATCTTTCCGGGGGGAATGCTGCCATCGCCTACGATCTTGCGACAGCAGATTGATCAGGCGGGGCTGAATGTCGTGCGTTCGAAGGAGTTCGGCAAGAGCTATGACCTGACCTTGCGGCGTTGGTTCGATACGTTCAACGACAAGTGGGACCAGATCTCGGAGATGGGATTTGATGAGCGTTTCCGCCGCATGTGGAATTATTATTTGACGGCCTGCGGCGCAGCCTTTGACACGGGCAATTGCGATGTGACACAGATCACCATAGCAAAGCCTAGTTAACGAACGGAATTCATACATGCCCACCGCCAGTCGCCTTGTCGCCGCCGCTTGTCTTGTGGTGTTGGCGTTCATCGTGTCCAGCATGGTTATCGCAAACGGAGAAGAGGGTAAGGACTACGGGTATTTTACTGTGGTCAACATAGCCTTGGGTTGGATTTGTGGTTGGAAGATCATGGGCAAGCGCGCTGGCCGAGGCTGGACGGCCGGGATCAATAACGGCCTGACCGGCGTGGCTTCACTGGTGTTTTGGGGCCTTTTCGTTCAGGGCACTTATGAAATGTTCCGACTGGCCATGCGCCACCGCTATGACGGCCCTTTCGAGGCGCTGATTGCCATCTTCAAGATTGGCGTCGAATTCGGGGAGCAGTTGCTCGCGCCGGAAATCCTGATCACCTTGGGTGTTGGGGCCGTTGCCACCGGCTTGCTGACTGAAATAGCAAGCCGTCGCTGGCGTTGAATGTGAACACTTAGCGAAAGTCTAGCCTCTCGTGTCCGATTTGTTCTTCTATGGAACCCTGCGGCATGTGCCGCTGTTGGAGGCCGTTCTGGGGCGCTCGTCGTCTGAGCTGTCGCTGACGCCTGCCGCCTTGCCAGACCACATCGTTTCTGCGGTTCAGGGGCAGGATTTCCCGATGATCCAACAAGCAGATGGTGAGCAGTCCGCGGGACTGTTTGTGCAAGGCCTGTCGCAATCGGATCTGGATCGACTGGCCTATTACGAGGGTGGGTTCGACTATGATCTGAGGCCGTTGACTGTAACGCTAGGGGATGGAACCGAAACGCAGGCTCAGGTATTTTTTCCCGAACCTGCGGTGTGGGTGCCGGATGGCCCTTGGTCTCTGGACGCGTGGGTTGAACGTCTCGGAGAAGTCACCGCGCTCGCCGCCGTGGAAGAGATGAGCTATTTCGGGCGTGTTGAGCCGTCGGATGTGGCGCGCAGCATGCCGGCGATTCAGACGCGGGCCTGGGCGAAACTCTTCGCGCGGCAGCGCCTAACTGGGGATGCGCGCGATGTGTCCAAGGACGTGATCGTGCATCGACATCACCGCGCCCATGTCAACTACTTCGCGATGGAAGAGATTGACCTGCAACACCGTCAATACGATGGAACCATGGGGCCGACGCTGAACCGAAGCGCGCTGGTGCAAGGCAGCGCGGTAATCGTTCTCCCCTATGATCCGGTGCGAGATACCGTGTTGCTTGTCGAGCAGTTCCGCGCCCCAATCTATCTGATCGATGATCCCGAACCTTGGATGTGGGAGCCGGTTGCAGGCATGATCGACCCTGGCGAAACGCCAGAGCAAGCCGCACATCGTGAAGGAATGGAGGAGGCCGGCATCGCTTTCGATGCTCTGCACAGCGCAGGCGGAGGCTATTCCTCAAGTGGGTCGTCGACCGAGTACGTCTATCTCTATGTCGGGCTTGGTGATTTGACAGATCCTGCAATAACCGCAGGGCTGTCCTCCGAAGGTGAGGATATACGCTCTCGTGTTCTACCGTTTGAGACGTTTATCGCCATGGTGGATCGCAGTGAATTCAAAGACTTACCGCTGCTGACCCTGGCCCATTGGCTGGCGCGTCACCGCGACCGCCTGCGTGGGTGACTATCGCGCTTGTGGTTGGCGCAGAGCGGCTGTAAATCTGCAGTGTTACGTAATGAAATGAGGGTGCCATGCGCATTGCACGAGATCTTGCCGACGCAGTCGGAAAAACGCCGCTGATCCGGTTGAAGCGCATCAGTGAAGAAACCGGGTGCGAGATCCTCGGCAAGGCGGAATTTATGAACCCCGGCCAGTCGGTCAAGGACCGTGCTGCTCTCTACATCATCCGCGACGCAGTTGCGCGGGGTGAGTTGAAGCCCGGTGGCACCATAGTGGAAGGCACCGCAGGCAATACAGGCATCGGGCTGGCTCTGGTCGGTGCATCGATGGGGTTCAAGACGGTGATCGTTATCCCGGAAACCCAGTCAGAAGAGAAGAAAGACATGCTGCGTCTTGCAGGCGCGCAATTGGTTCAGGTTCCGGCGGCACCGTATCGCAACCCCAACAACTTCGTTCACTACTCCCGCCGTCTGGCCGATGAACTGGCGCAAACTGAACCCAATGGCGCGATCTGGGCAAACCAGTTCGACAATGTTGCCAACCGTCAGGCCCATGTGGAAACCACCGGCCCCGAGATCTGGGAACAGACCGACGGCAAGGTCGATGGCTTTGTCTGCGCGGTCGGCTCTGGCGGAACGCTGGCGGGCGTGGCCGATGCGCTGCAGCCAAAAGGCGTGAAGATAGGCCTGGTCGACCCGATGGGCGCGGGGCTGTATTCCTATTACACAACTGGCGAAATCGCGATGGAGGGCGGCTCGATCGCAGAAGGTATCGGACAGGTGCGGATCACCAAGAACCTCGAAGGGTTCAAGCCGGACTACACCTATCAGGCGACCGACAACGAAGCCCTGCCGTACATCTTTGACCTGCTTCGTGAAGAAGGTCTGGTCATGGGTGGTTCGACCGCGATCAACATGGCTGGTGCGGTGCGTTTGGCCAAGGACCTTGGGCCGGGGCATACGATTGTGACCATCCTGTGTGACTATGGCACACGCTATCAGTCCAAACTGTTCAATCCCGAGTTCCTGCGCGAAAAAGAACTGCCGGTACCGGATTGGATGACAGACGCCCCGCGCAAGATACCGGGCGTATTCGAGGACGTCTGATGCTGCGACAGGTCCGCCTGTTTCTGACACTCGCTGCGCTGATCTTTGTCGGATTGGCGGGGGCGGCCTCGGCCCAGCTGACCGACCGGCAAAGCGAGTTCTACAAAGGCTGGCTTAGCACTGCGGACCGTGCCGAAAGCGTTGTTGAAGCCGACAGGGCGTCGGACGCCGCGATGGAGCAGTTGCGTACCGAGATCGACGGCTATCGCAATACGTTCAATACGGCCCGCAATGCCAATGCCGACCGCATCCAGACACTGGAAAGCCAGGTAAATGCGCTGGGTCCTAAACCTGAAGAAGGGGTCACGGAGCCGGAGGATATCGCGCAACTTCGCGAGCATCTGGACGAACAGCTCAACGCCTTGCGGGTGCCGCGGATTATCTCTGAGGAGGCCTTTAGCCGCGCCAACGGTCTGATCAGCGAAATTGACCGTATCCTGCGAGAACGTCAGAGAAAGCAGTTTCTGGAACGCGGTCCATCGCCGCTGAACCTGTCGACATGGCCCGCCGCGTGGTCCGATATCCGCGAGGCTCTGTTCGGACTGTTCAACGAGACGACGGCCAGTCTGACATCCGACGTAACTAAAGAACGCGTTCAGAATCAGGCACCTGCGATACTGGCCTTGGTGGCACTAGCCGTCATCTTACTGGTTTACGGACGCCGTTGGTCTGAACGCGGAGGCGACTATCTGCGTCGTTTCGGTGGGCGCGGAACCGGCGCGTGGACCTTTGTGATTTCCCTTCTACGCATCATCCTTCCCTGGATTGGCGTGGTGGCTCTGACAGCTGCGATTGACCTGACCGGAGTACTTGGTCTGCGCGGTACGCTTTTGCTGCAGCAGGTGCCGTATTGGGCGGCAATCGTGCTTGTTTTCGACTGGGTCGGACGGCAGGTCTACCTGATGGCCGCGGCACAGAATTTCCGAAGATTCTCGGCGGGGCAGATCACCGAAATACGTATCTATGTCGATATTCTGGCAGTGATGCTGATCCTGCACGACATGGTTGGCCTGTTCGAGAGGATTGAGAACATAGCGGAGTCCACCCGCGCTGTTGTGATCTTTCCGGTCATTGTCGTCACCTCACTTCTTCTGCTGCGCATTCGTCAGATCAGACAATCAGATCCAGCGACCGAGGGCGGCGAGATCCCACGTGCCAGTGGATTTTCGCAGGTTGTCGAGGTTGTCCGGCGCATCGTGCTTTTGCTTGGTGTCAGCGCGCCTGTTCTGGCCTTGTTGGGCTACACCAACGCGGCCGAAGCGATTGTGTTTCCTGCAGTCAATACGCTGATCCTGATCGCCATTCTTGTGATCGTGCAGCGCTTTATCAGCTCGCTTTACGGCTGGTTTACGGGACAGGGGGACAACGCCCGCGATTCTCTGTTCGCGGTTCTGGTGGGTTTCTTCTTGGCCTTGGTTTCGATCCCTATCCTGGCCCTTTTCTGGGGCGCGCGCGAAGCGGATCTTAGCGAGATCTGGTCGCAGATCCTGCAAGGGTTCAGCTTGGGCGGGGTTACGATCTCTCCGTCCAATTTCCTGACTTTTGTTGCCGTGTTTGCCATCGGATATGGCTTGACGAGGTTGTTGCAGGGGGGCTTGCGCAATTCGCTGCTGCCCAAGACGAGCATCGATCCGGGTGGGCAGAATGCGATCGTTTCGGGCACTGGCTACGTCGGTATTTTCCTCGCCTCGCTGGTTGCAATCACGGTCGCCGGCTTTGATCTCTCATCGCTCGCGATTGTCGCCGGTGCCTTGTCTGTTGGTATTGGTTTTGGCCTTCAGACCATCGTTTCGAACTTCGTTTCGGGGATCATCCTGCTGGTTGAGCGGCCGATCTCGAAAGGGGATTGGATCGATGTGAACGGGATGATGGGCTATGTCCGCGATATCTCGGTCCGATCCACGCGGATTGAGACTTTTGACCGGACGGATGTCATCGTTCCGAACTCGGATCTGATCAGCGGCGTGGTCACCAACTATACGCGTGGCAATACGATTGGCCGGGTGATCGTGCCTGTGGGCGTGGCCTACGGAACTGACACGCGCAAGGTCGAGACCATTCTGGGCGAGATTGCGAATTCTCATCCCATGGTCTTGGCAAACCCAGCCCCTAGTGTGGTGTTTCAGGGGTTCGGTGCGGATTCGCTGGACTTTGAAATCCGGGGTATTCTGCGCGACGTGAATTGGGTTCTGTCGGTAAAATCCGATATGAACCACGAAATCAATCGCCGGTTCGTGGAAGAGGGTATCGAGATCCCGTTTGCACAACGCGACGTTTGGCTTCGTAACCCCGAAGCCTTGCGCGTTGAAGCACAAGACCCAACCGCGCCAGCCCCGGAGCAACGAGCACCCAGCACCGAACCCGCAGCCATGACCGAGGGAGATCTGGACGGCGATGCTGGGGACGAAGTCTGACCATTGCTCGCGTTGGGAATGGTCCGCAAACTAATGTGCAAACGGGCGTGAATTCACGGAATTGGGGCCTTGCAAATCCTTTTGCATTGCGTCACATATCGCGCTCACGGAGAGGTGGCCGAGTGGTCGAAGGCGCACGCCTGGAAAGTGTGTAGGCGGGAAACCGTCTCCAGGGTTCGAATCCCTGTCTCTCCGCCACAATCCCCCTGATCAGTGTATGTCGCACCTAGATATGAGCGTTTTGTGTGGCGAGATCTGGTTGCATTGTATCAGTTCCATGACAGCCATATAGTGCCGTTCGACGCGAATTTTCTGCACAGGACAGACGGACGAACATGATTGACCTGACGGGGCGGGTGCCTCTGCGTACAAGCCAGAATTATGAAATCTTCCAGCATCCAGAAATGGATGGCGCCCTGTTGAAAGTCCGCGTGGATGAGCCGAAGCGAAACCACCTTATCCCGCGTTATGCGGAATGGCGTTATGGCAATTTGCGACAGTGGAACCGCGAAGCGAACGAATACCTTGCCGCGCTGCATCGCGGCTGCCCCGAGATTGAGCGTCTGGCGAAATTCATGGGCTATGCACCAACTTCGCGGGGGCCTGCAATCGTTGTGGAAAAGATGACCGGCCCGGATGGGGATCTCGCCCCGTCCCTGCATGCAGAGATGATGGCTGCGAATGGAGATCCCGATGTGCTTCAGAAGCTGCGGGCCGACTTGCTGGAGTTGCTGGATGATCTGGAGCGCGGACGCATCATCGTCGGTGACATGGGGATAGGAAACATCGTGCGCGCGCAAGAGCGCGGTGGCAAACTCGTCGTCATTGACGGGCTGGGTGAGAGGGTCCTGTTGCCTCTGACACTGTTCAGCGATTGGGCGTTTCGCAAATCCATGGCGCGGCGGCGTGCGCGCATGGCGGGTTAGTTACGTCAGAATGGACCGATTTGAGCATTGGCCGCTGTCCTGTATTTGCTTTATGTCTGGCGATGTTAGGTGCAAGACAGCCCAAATTGGCGGAGGTGCTAAGTGAAACTCTCAACCCCAAATTTCCCGGCCCCAACTGATGCTGAAGGTCGCAAGGCTATCCGCCCTGTCATCTGTTATCCACCTGAAACTCTGCCCAGCCCTGATCTAGATGGGCTGACCCGCTTGCGGGACACATCCGAGAAAACTGCCGAGGTCACCGCCGCACCGCGCGATGCCGCCTGTATCGACGTGCCAGCTGGTGCTTTTTTCCGCATCACATCCGTCGAAGGCGCGCAGGTTGGCGATCTGAACCTGTGGAACAAACACAATCTGACCGAACGGTTCTACTCCGGTAAAACCCGCGCCCTACACGGTACGCATCTTTCGACCGGAGACCGCATGTGGTCGACCTTCCCAAATATGCGGCCCATGGCGACGATCACGGCTGATACGCTGGACTGGTACGGCTTTGACGCTTTTGGGGGCTCCGTTCATGACGTGATCGGCACCCGCTGCGACCCGTATACCGGTCGGTTGCTGTCGGGGGATGACTACCACTATTGCTGTCATTCGAACCTGACCCGGGCCTTGGCGCAGCATTGCGATCTGCCTCTGCATGAGGCGGAGACCTATGTGCATGACGTTCTGAATGTCTTCATGTGTACCGGTTTCACGCGCGATACCGGCCAGTACTTCATGAAGGCCAGCCCGGTGCGTCCAGGTGACTATCTTGAATTCCATGCCGAGATCGACCTGATCGTCGGCCTCTCAGCCTGTCCTGGTGGGGATTGTTCCTCAGAGCATTCCTCGGACACCGCTGCGTGCTATCCGTTGCTGATCGAGGTCTTCGATCCGGGTGAAGCCGCGCGGCAGTCGCATGTGCAGCCCAGTGTCTCGGCCTATGACCGGACGCATGGCGTATAGAAGACAGCGAAAGGAAAGCGCGTGACGCAAGCGGATGAGCAGCTGGAGACGGCTGTGTTCTACATAAACCTTGACCGGGTTCCCGAACGCCGCGCGTTTATGGAGGCGCAGTTCGCAAAAGCTGGCGTGATCGAACCGATCCGCTTCAGCGCGGTTGACGCACGTCAGGCGGATGCTCTGGAGGGGAATGGGTATGTGCCGGGCGTTGGTTCTCGCTGGGGTTTGAAGCAAAGCGAGATCGCCTGTTTTGAAAGCCATCGCACCGTCTGGCAGCAAGCAGTGGATCAAAATCTGAAGGCGGCCGCAATTTTCGAGGATGATGTCGAGATGTCGTCCCGACTGGGGCAGGTGATCGACAGCCTCGTCGAGAACGCGGACAGGTTCGATTTCGCAAAGTTGGACTACTCGCCGCGCAGCCTGCGTTTTGGAGCAGAGGAAGAGATAGGCAGAGTTACAGTTCGCCCAATGCTGGAAATGGCCCCAAGTGCTGCGGCCTATGTTCTGTCGCAGGAGGGGTGTCGCAAACTGCTGGCTTGGTCTCAGCAGTACTCGGACCATCTGGACGATTTCGTATCGATCCCCCGGCCAGATTGGCGGATGTATCAGGTGTTCCCGGCTGTGGGTGTGCAGATGATCTGGTCGAAGCAGCAGCAGGATCTTAAACAGGTCAAGACCAGCGAGCGGGAAGGGGATCAATCCACCAATACCGGCTTGGACAAAGGCCCGTTCTGGTTCCGGGCTCGGCGCGAGCTATTCGCGGCAAAACGCAAGCTTGGTTGGCGCTTTGGAGGGCAAAAAAAATTGCTCGACCAGGGTGGGTTTGTTGGGTTCATTCCAACTGATACAGACCTTCTTGTCTGAAGCCTGTTTCGAGCACCCTGGTGGAAAACCGAGGCTGAAGAACTCAAGTTTTCAAAAGCATTAACAAAAATACCAATTTGATATAAGGTTGTGGCGTTATTTCTAGTTATTGACTGGGTGTTGGGGTGTCACAAACGCTTTACGAGAAATACGGCGGCTTCAAAACCATCAGCCGTGTGGTGATGAGTTTCTACGAAATAGCGCTGGAGTCCGACGACATCGGGCATTTCTTCGAAGATATCGACATGCCGCGCCTGATTGACCATCAGACCAAGTTCGTCTCTTCCCTGGTCGGTGGTCCTGCTGCGTTCAGCGACGATAGGATCGAGGCTGTGCATCGCCACCTTGGCATTTCTCATGACCATTTTGATGTCATGGCGGAGCTATTCGGCGAAGCGCTTGAGATGCATGGCATGTCCGAGCGCGATATCAAAACGGCCCTTGGCGCGATTGAAGGCAAACGCTCGATCATCGTCAGCCGTGACGCGGCATGAGCATCCTTGCCATCAACGAACAGCTGCTGCGTGCCATCGGCGTTGGTGTTGCCGTTGTGCGGGCGTCGGATCTGAAATTCGTCTTTCATAACAGCCCCTTCGCCGAATGGTTTGGCAAGCCCGAGAAAAAGCAGTCTCTGTTAGATATTCTGCCGGACCTCGATGCGAGAGAGCTGGAAGACGTCAAGCAATCCGGCCTCCGGTATTCGGTCGAGCTTCAGATCAAACCCAAGCGCCGGACTCTGATCTTTGCAGTCACTGTCTCACTGGCCAGTGGGTTGTCGGAACAGGTGCTGATCGTGGAATGCCAGAACATCACGCGCATTCGCGAGCTTGAGAGCATGATCGACAGCTACTCTACCATGGTCGAGCGCAACACGCGTGAATTGGAGCGCGAGAAGGAGAGGGTTGAACGCCTCTTGCTGAACGTGATGCCCCGCGCGGTGTATGAAGAGTTCAAGACTTTTGGCGTCGTGACCCCTCAGTTGTTCGATCAAGTCTCGGTGGTGATGTTGGATTTCGTCGGGTTCACGGATTTTGCTGCCAAAACCGACCCGACGGTCACGTTGAGCGAGTTGAATGATATCTTCACGGCCTTCGACCGGATCGTCGAGCAATACGGTTGCGAGCGGATCAAAACGATAGGGGACGCCTATCTGGCCGTCTCTGGCATGCCGGATGCGACGCCCGACCATGCCACCGCTGTTGCCCATTGCGCGGTGCGCTTCTTGCGGTATTTGGAACGTCGAAACGAAAGCCATCCGCATAAATGGCAGGCCCGGATCGGTCTAGGTATGGGGCCTGCTGTTGGGTCGGTCGTGGGCATTCAGAAATATGTCTATGACGTGTTTGGCCCAGCGGTAAACATCGCTGCTCGCCTACAAGTCTTTGCAAACCCGATGAATATCGTGGCGCCAGAGGCGATGAAATACGCGTTGATCGATGAGTTTCAGGTCTCAGATCTGGGGCGGGTCGAGATCAAGGGGATGGGAGAGATGGACCTGATCAACGTCTCATCGGGCCTCAGTGCCAATCAAGGAAGCCGATTGTTCTGAGGGTCAGTCGTCCTGCGGCACCAGACCCAGCCCGCGCAGGTAAATCCCAATCCCGCTTTCCAGAAGGTCCTCGGGCGAAAAGGGGGAGGTCGCACCTGTCGCGTTGCGCGCATAGAGTTCGACCACACCGTGACTCATCGCCCAGATATGGGCCGAGAACATGGACGCGGGAGGCCGCTTTTCAGGTGGGATATGTTGAGACAGGTCCGCAGCGGCCTTCTCCAGAACCGTTTTGGCCCGGTTTGACGCTAACGACAGCTCGGGCGTGCGGTTCGGGGAAATCCCACTTTCGAACATGGCGATGTAGTGGCCGGGATGCTTGCGGGCAAAGGCCAGATAGGCGCGCCCGGTGGCCTCAAACGCGGCCAGAGCGGATGGCTGGCCCTCGTCATAGGCATATTGCATCAGGTCGGCGAACATCTCGAACCCTTGCCGGGCGGCTTCGGCAATCAGGTCCTCACGCCCGTGATAGTGCCGGTAGACGGCAGCAGGAGTGACCCCGGCGGTCTTGGCGGCCTCGGACAGGGTGAAACCAGTGGGGCCTTTCTCTTCAATCAACGACAGCGCGGCCTCGATCAAGGCCTGCTTCAGGTTTCCGTGGTGATACCCGCGCTTCGTCATTCCGGCCTCAGGTTATTGGTTTTTCACGTGTTCGGGTGCCAAGAGATAGTCCAATTTCAGCCAATGGTCCAACGCCCAAGCGATCAATTCTTGCCCAGCCCTTTATTAACGTCAGGACTCCCAGACATCCGGCCCGCCGCAGATATTCGGATCATTCTCGCCGATGGCTTTTTCGTCTTTTTCATCGTAGTCCAAAGCCAGCAGCACCGTCCGGATGGCAGCAAGGCGCGCACGTTTTTTGTCGTCTGATCGCACGATCGTCCATGGGCAGTTTTCCGAATGTGATCGGGTCAGAGTTTCAGAGATCGACTGAGTATATTCATCCCATTTTTCCAAACCGGCGATATCAATCGGGCTGAGTTTCCACTGTTTCAGCGGATCCGTTTCACGCGCCAAGAAGCGGTTCAGCTGTTCAGCACGGCCGACGTTCAGCCAGAATTTGAACAGGCTTATCCCGTCGTTCACGAACCCGGTTTCCAGCGGTAACACCTGACGGAAGAACCGTTCGCGCTCCTCCTGATTACAGAACCCAAAGACGTTTTCCACGACGCCTCGGTTGTACCAGCTGCGGTCGAAAAAAACGATCTCACCGGCCGAGGGCAAGTGCTGGATATAGCGTTGGAAATACCATTGGCTGCGCTCGGAATCCGAGGGTTTGCTGAGCGCAACATTCCGCGCCCCGCGTGGGTTCAGGTTCTCGCGGAACCGCTTGATGGTGCCACCTTTTCCCGCCGCATCTCTGCCTTCAAAGATGATCGCGACCCGTTGGCCGGTTTCTTTGACCCAGGATTGCATTTTAACCAGTTCGATTTGCAGCGCCTCGATCTGCTGCTCGTAGTCCTTGGTCTTCATTTTTTCGGCGTAAGGATAGCTTGGATTCAGGATGTCGCCCTTGTTAGCCTTTTCGATCATTTTGCGCACGTCACCGGGCGCTTTCTTGCGGTAATACTTCTCGATTGCACCTTTTTCTGACCGGGCCATGAGCTACCTCGCGATAAAATCCATATCTTACTATGGATTAGGTGCTGGCCTAACGCAAACCCGCCCGTTGTGCGGCGCGGTCTATGGCGGCGGCGACCTCATCGGCTGCGACGACCTGAGGCATATGGCCGATGCCCGGCAGCTCGATCAGCTCGGCACCGGGGATTTGTTCGATCAAGCGGGTTGAGTGCCAATCCAGCTTGACCGTCGTATCTGCCGTGCCGTGAATGATTTCGGTAGGCACAGAGATTTCACCGTATCGGGGCTGCAGACGCTCAATCTCTTCCAGCAGCCGGACCCGTTGTTTTGCGTTGGCATGCATTGAGGCGCGGCGCATCGTCAGGGCGGGGCCGAAATGCTCGGCATAGCCTTCGGGTGCAGTTTGCGGAGCAAACACTTTGTCGAGGGCCGTTTCGACATAAGACTCCGGCACATAAGAGGTGATGAGGGGCAGGGCAAGCGCGCTTCCTAGGTTGGTTGCTGCCAATCGGTTGAAATTGTCCAGCGGCGTCTCCCACGGGATCGCGGCCGGGGCGATCAGCACGAGGCCCGAGAGATTGTCAGGCCGGGTCACTGCCCAAGCAAGCGCCACTGACCCTCCTAGACTCTGTCCGGCGACGATGGGTTTCTCTGCGCCAAGTTGGGCAGCGGCGCGTTGCAGGATATCCGCCTGTTCCTGGATGGTTTCGCCTTGGGGATTGAAACTGTCCGAATAGCCAAGGCCGGGACGGTCAAACACGATCACGCGGTAGTCTTTGGCCAGAATAGGGGCCAAGGCGAACGTCATGTCGCGGGTATTTCCGCTGGAGCCGTGGATCAAGACCACATCAGGGCCATCCCCCATGACAACCGCATGCACGGCAATTCCATCCACGTCGAGTATCTGGCCTTCGGGTGGAAACGCCTCCGCAGCGCGGGCCTCGCTCTGGGCGGCGCGCCACAAGGTAAACGCTGAGAAGCCGATCAGGCCCAGCGTCAGGAGTATCCAGATCTTAGCTGCCAATTTCACTCATATCGAATGGTGTGGACTGATATATTTCATTGATCCAGTTACCATAGAGCAGATGCGCATGGCTGCGCCACCGGTTCTGCGGCGCTTTCGTCGGATCATCATCCGGATAGTAGTTCATCGGCACGTTGATCGGTGTGCCATTGGCGATGTCCCGATCATATTCCTGCTTCAACGTATCGCTGTCATATTCGAAATGGTTGAAGATATAGAGCGCACGATGCGCCGGATCTTCGACAAGGCAAGGACCTGCTTCATCGCTGCCCAGCAACGTGACGAGACCGTTCGCGGCGTCGATCTCAGCCTGTTTCATCTCGGTCCAGCGACTGACGGGAATAACGCAATCATCCGAGAATCCTCGCAAAAATGGAGAGGATGGGAGTAGGTTCCGATGCCGGAAACAGCCAAAGGCCTTGGCGTCCAGCATGTGTTTTTTCACGCCGTGGAAATGGTTGATCATCGCCATACCACCCCAGCACACCCCGAACGTGGAATGGACGTTGGTCTGGGTCCACTCAAACACCTCGCGGAGTTCTTCCCAATAGGTGACATCAACGAATTCCAGATGCTCGATCGGCGCACCGGTGATGATCAGGCCGTCAAACTTCTGGTCCTTCACGTCCTTGAACGGCTTATAGAACTCGGCCATATGCGCAGCGGCGGTGTTCTTGGTCCGATGCTCGGTCATGCGGATCAGAGACAGGTCAATCTGCAGCGGAGTGGCCCCGATCAGACGTGCGAACTGGTTCTCGGTCTGGATCTTCTTGGGCATCAGATTCAGCAGTCCGATCCGCAGGGGGCGAATGTCTTGCCGCATTGCCTGATCCGCAGCCATGACCATGACGCCTTCCTGGGTCAGGACGTCAAAGGCGGGCAGTTCGGATGGGATTTTGATCGGCATCGGGTCAGACTTTTGAGTAGGTTAGGAGGAGGTAGTTAGGCGCGATCGCGCCTGGTCTCAAGGGTGCGTTCGATCAACTCATCGAAATCAGCCGCATCACGCACCTTTCCGATATCCTTGGCCGATATTGTAACGCCCCAGTTTTTCGCCATCGCCTCGTACCGGGGCTGACGATGGGCAAGCGCCTGAGCGTAGGTCCACCGGATGAACGCGTCGGGGTCTACGTCAGACTCGGAGCAGCCGTGTTGATCCAGATATTCGGCCCAGACGCGGGTCAGGAATTCAGCCTGATAGGACATCGGCTTGGGGGCCTTGTCAAAGCGTCGGACCAACTCGGCCGTGTGGTCTTCGTCACCCTTCAGCCAGATCATCAGCGCCTGTTTTGACAACTCGGACATCAGTTGATCCGCTGGATCATCCGGGTCGACCCACTCGCAAATCGACCCGCCGGTGTCGCAGATGAAATGCGGATATCCATAAAGACGCTCTGCCCGATCCACGAAATATTCGGTGTCCAGAAGGGCGTGAATTTCGGCAAGTCGGAATTGCTCCTGTCGGCGGCGGTACTCGGACATCTCCAATCCGCCAAGCGCCGGATTACCGGGTTTGCCAAGATAGGATGCGACAGGGGTCAGGTTCTCGAACGAGATGTTCGAGCCGATATATATCGAATCCGACAGCAGAAGTTCCCTCAGGAATGGGACTTTCATCGCCTCAGCCTTGGCGTTATCGGCGATGTATTCGCCCATGTAGCGGGTGCCGATCCGGTAGTCGACCGAGTAGTGAAACCAGCCACCGCTGTCCCGCAGGATGTTGGATACATAGGTCTTGCCCAGCCCCGACATGCCGAAAAACAGCACCTTCTTGCGTGCAGCCCCACGCCAATCTCTTGCCGAGCTGTAGATCATCTTGCGCTGTCCCTTGTTTTTGCCTTTGCTAAATCGGGCAGGCGGCGGCGTCAATCGCGTGGGACGGCTCGGTTGAGGATCAATAGTCCCGCGGCCAGCACGGCAAAGCCGACATAGGCGCGTGGATCCAGTGCCTCGTCTCGCAGCAAGGCGCCCAAAACGATCGCGACAGGTGGGATGATGAGGGTCACGAGCAACAGATTGCCACTGCCCGCCATCGCAAGGACCCGGTAGTAGAGAAGATAAGCACCCGCCGTCGCAATCAGGGAATAATACGCGATTGCCGCCCATGTGACCGCAGGCAGGCTGAAGCTTGGGATGCCGTCTGTCATGAGGGCAATCGGGATCATGAAAAGGGTCGAGCCGGTCAGCATCCCTGCAGCCGCGACAATCGGGGGGAGGGAGCTTAGATGTTTGCGAGCCCAAACGCCGGCAAATGCGTAGGATATAGTGCCCGCGAGGATGGCAAGTTGAGCTGTGTTTTGCAGGCTGAAGCTGGTGAGGTTGCTGATACCAATTGCGATTGAGACACCGAAAAAGCCCAGTCCTGCGCCGAGAAGGCGCGGTGATGTCAACCTCTCGTCGGAAAAGAAGAGGGCAGCAATGAGAACGCCAAAGATAGCCGTTGCCGCGTTCAAAATCGCCGTGAGGCCGGTGTCAATGTACAACTGCCCCCACGCCATCAGCGAGAACGGAATCACGTTGTTGAGCAGTCCCATGACCAGAAAACCAAACCACAGGCGTGATGAGGTCGGAACATTCAGGCCCTTGAGCCAAACGACCAACCACAAGGCCAACATGGCCCAGAATGTCCGATGCAGCACCGAGGTCATCACTGGTATCGTGTCCAGCGCAATCCGAATTGAAACGAAAGATGCGCCCCAGATGGCACCCAGCAGCGAAAGCTCAGCCCATGCGCGGGGGGATAGGTGTTTTTGTTGTTCCATGAACAGGTTGTGGCAGCTTTGAGTTCATGCGGCGACCCGAAAGATGCGGAAACAAAAAGACCCCACCGAAACGGCGGGGTCTGATTGGTTTTTGTGTGGGGGTGATTAGTCCAGTGCGTAGGTGATCTGGAAACCGACACTCCAAGCGCTGTTGCCAGAGAAGTCAGCTGTTTGACCAAACCCACCGTCAGCCGTTGCGTCACCAATATCGGTGTAGCGAACGCCCGCCGAGATTTTGGCTTTTTCCAGAGAGTAGGTGCCGCCAAGACCGATGCTCCAGAAACCGTCTGTGGGACCCAGGTTGGTCACCGGTTCTCCTTCGTCGGTTTCATAGCCTAACGTCACAGCGCCTGAAAACTCTTCAGAGAACTGGTATCCCAAACCTAGAGTGTAAGTGTAGGTGGCATTGCCATAGCTAACCAGTGCAGTGGTCGGCGGATAGTTTGGCGGATCATACTCCAATTGCGGCCAATCAACCCACCTGATCGAGCCGAATAGCAGTGTTTTGGGTGCTACGCCGGTTTGGAAATCCAGATTGATCGACTGTGGCGTTTCGACCTCAGAATCCGTATCAAAGGTCGCTACTGTTCCAGGTGGAATACCAGCGCCCGGAATTGGATTTACCGACTCTGTTTGAGACAAATCGTGGCTGATCTTGGAGTTGTAGGTAAGCGCAACCCTCGCTGCAATTTCCGGTTTTTCCCAAGCGACGCCTACGACATACCCAAAGGCCACGTCTGCATCAGTACTAACTTCGTAGCCTGCGGCGGCCGGGACCGTGACGCTGGCGCTCACTCGCTGGGCCCTGACCCCGCCGATCGCACTAAAGCCGCCATCAAACTTGTAGCGAAGCAAAGCCGTAATTGCTTCGGTATCCGCTTTCGCTTCTAGTACGCCTGTTCGTCCACCCGGGATTGGGTTGATAGAAAGAGGATAGTTGGGGCCATACGCGATATCGGCACCGAAGGGCTCGTCATACATAATCGCAAAGTCGAGCTTCTCGGTTAGAGAAGTTTTGTAGCCGAGATGTGGCGTGAAGAAGTCGTTTGCTACGTTTCCAGAGTCGATAACCTGCCCCTGCGTTGGGCTGCCGGGGTTCGCATCAAGTAGTGAGCCGCTCACCCTAGGCTTCGTATATCCCAACCGGAACTGCACTACCGATCCTTCTTCGAAAATCAAGTTTATGCCCTGACCGCTTCGGTCCAGGCCGCCAGCGTGGCCAGCCGTTGTCCCCACGCAAAGCGCGCACGCTGATAGTAGCGCCTTTCTCATGTATTCCTCCCTTACTGTCCCTTGAAGGCCTGTATGGCATCGTGTGAGTGTACGGATGCCGACCCGCTCGATTTGAATGCCCGATACTGTCTCGGTGTCTATTTTATCGTCAACTAGTGACCGTGCGTTACTTCTTATGAGTGTCGGCACGAACTGTTGCTAAACTGTTACGATTTTCGGACCAAACATTCAGAAAGATACCTGAAAAGATCACGGCTGCTCCGAGCAGCGTCCAGTGATCCAGTGGTTCATGATAAAGAAGCATACCGACAACCGCGATTGTCGGCAGGCGGGCAAAGTCGAACGGCACCACCACGGTCGCCGGGGCGATTGCAAGCGCGTTTGTGATACAGAAATGCGCCAAAAGACCGGCCAGACCAACCAGCAACAAAAAGGGTGCAGTCTGCAGCGTTGGCAATGCGATTTGCTGGTCTATCCCTGCCGCAATCGTGCCCAGAACCGCCTGCATCACAGTCAGCCAAAACACGATACATCCGATACTTGCATGGCGGGTGAGTTGTTTCGTCGTGATTGTTGTAAACGCGAAGAAAATCGCGCTTCCAGCAGCCATGAGAATGCCCGGAGAAAGGCTTGAGGTTCCGGGTCTTGTCACCATCAGGACGCCAGCAAACGCGATCAGTGCCGATGTCATGCGGATCGCGGTCAGGCGCTCTTTCAAAAGAAGCGGAGAAAGCAGGATAACCCAGATCGGTTGGGTGAATTCAAGCGCGAAAACCTGCGCCAGAGGGGCCACTCCGACGGCGTAGAACCAAAGGTTTTGGCCGGTGAAATGGAACGTGTTGCGAAGGGCGTGCAAACCAAGACGCTCGGTTGTGACCTGATGCCATTTGCGGGTCGCCGTCAGTACTAGCGCTACGATGAGCACGCCGACAAAACTGCGATACATCATGATCTCGAAAGTATCGTGATGCAGGCTCAGTTCTCGACCAGCGACGGCCATTGAGGAGAACGAGGCAATGGCGCCGGTCATCCACAGAGCGGCCTTACCAAACTGCGTTTTGTCGCCCTGCACGCTGCGCCTCTTAACGATTGGTTTAGATGTCTGACTTTAAATCACTTTTCTCAGTGTCGGAGAAACAAAAAAGCCGGGTCAGAACCCGGCTTTTTTCTCATTCCCACTCAATCGTTCCCGGAGGTTTCGAGGTGATGTCATAGGTGCATCGGTTGATGCCCTTGACCTCATTTATGATCCGAGTGGCGGTTTCGCCCAGGAATTCGTGGCTGAAAGGGTAATAGTCGGCCGTCATGCCATCAACTGACGTCACGGCACGCAGCGCGCAGGCGTAGTCATATGTGCGGCCATCGCCCATGACGCCGACGGTGCGGACGGGAAGAATCGCTACAAAGGCCTGCCAGATTTCATCATAGAGCCCGTGTTTGCGAATCTGGTCGATGTAGACTGCATCGGCTTCCCGCAGGATTTCCAGCTTCTCTCGGGTAATCTCTCCGGGGCAGCGAATAGCCAGACCCGGTCCGGGGAATGGGTGGCGGCCGATGAAGCTGTCCGGTAGACCTAGCTCGCGACCCAGCGCGCGGACCTCATCTTTGAACAGCTCACGCAGGGGTTCGACCAGCTTCAGACCCATCTTCTCGGGCAGGCCACCAACATTGTGGTGCGACTTGATCGTGACCGAAGGGCCTCCGCTGAACGAGACGGACTCGATGACGTCAGGGTAGAGCGTGCCTTGGGCCAGGAACTCGGCGCCGTCGATTGTGTCGGCGTGTTTCTGGAACACGTCGATGAACAGCTTGCCGATGATCTTGCGCTTGGTCTCGGGGTCGCTTTGACCGTCCAACTCGCCCAGGAACAGATCGCTTTCATCCGCATGGATCAGCTGAATGTTGTAGTTGTCGCGGAACATGCCGACGACTTCCTGCGCCTCGTTCTTGCGAAGCAGCCCGTGGTCAACAAAGACGCAGGTGAGTTGATCACCGATCGCTTCGTGGATCAGGATCGCGGCCACCGAGCTGTCGACGCCGCCGGACAAGCCACAGATGACTTTCTTGTCGCCGACCTGCTCGCGAATCTTCTCGATCATCTGTTCGCGATAGGCACCCATCGTCCAGTCGCCGCTGAACCCGGCGAGCTTCACAAAATTTTTGTATAGTTTCGCGCCCTTGGGCGTGTGATGCACCTCGGGGTGGAACTGCACAGCGTAGAAATGGCGCTTGCTGTCTGCCGTGATGGCAAACGGCGCGTTGGCGGAGGTGCCGTAAACCTCAAACCCGGGAGCGATTTCGCTGACATGGTCGCCGTGGCTCATCCAGACTTGTTCATCACCATCCGCGAACCAGTCTTTCAGGATATCCAGCTGACCTTTCGGAGTGACAAAGGCGCGGCCAAACTCGGCAGTGCCATGGCCGCTTTCGACCTTGCCGCCCAGTTGGTGCATCATCACCTGCTGGCCATAACAGATGCCCAGGATCGGAACGCCATAGTCGAAAATCTCTTGCGGCGCGCGCGGAGAGCCCTCACGCGTGACACTGTCCGGCCCACCCGAAAAGATCACCGCCTTGGGCGCCATTTCGCGCACAAATTCCATGGTGACGTTCTGGTAGGGATGGATTTCGCAATAGACATTCAGCTCGCGCAGACGGCGTGCAATCAGCTGCGTTACCTGGCTGCCGAAGTCGATGATCAGAAGGCGGTCGTGGGATGTATCACTCATGTGCGGGCCATAGGCCAAGCGTGACGAATTCGCAAGAGAAAGGTCTTTGCTGAAGGGCGGATACCCGCATTTCAGGGAAACTGCGTTTCGGCTATTGTAAAAGTTTTGTAACAAAAATATGACGATTTTTCCGTCTGCGTCATGCGGACACCCGAATAGGAGAGATGCGTTTGCCCATAGCTGTTGAACTTGCCGCTTTGAATCTGGCTTTGGCCATGTTCTGCGGGGCGTTGATCGGGTCCGAGCGTCAGGTGCGCCAACGTATGGCAGGTTTGCGCACAAATGCGCTGGTGGCCCTAAGCGCCGCGGCTTTTGTGGTGTTCTCGGCGCTCTACCCAGATGAGGTGAGTCCGACACGCGTGGCCGCGCAGGTCGTATCGGGGATCGGGTTTCTTGGTGCTGGCATCATCTTTCGGCACGGGTTCACCATTCACGGCTTGAACACGGCGGCGACCTTGTGGTGTTCAGCGGCTGTTGGGATGATGGCTGGCAGTGGTGCCTGGATCTTTGCGATCATGATGACGGGTTTTGTCATTTTTGTGAATCTGGGGCTGCGGCCTTTGGTGAAATGGTTGAAAAAAACGACACGTGCCGGGGTTCCCTTGACGCAAGAGTTCCGCATCCTCGTGCAGTGCGCGGCAGATGCGCAGGCAGAGGTCCGTGCCGCGGCGCTGCAGGCTTTGGCGCAAAACGGGGTGCGCATTGTCGGGTTTCAAAAGGGAGATGCAGACGACAAAGGTTTGCAAACACTGGAAATTCTCGTTTCCACCGAAGATCATCCCGAAAACGTGCAACACAAAATCGCAGCGCCACTTATTCTTGAACCGGGGATTCTGAGTGTTGAGTGGGAAGACGCGAACGAGACCTGAAACCGTTATTTTAAAGGGTCACGTCGCGGCGTAATGTCGCTTTTATGTGCCAATAGCCGTTATCTTCCAATAGTAGCGAGTGTTGGCGGGCTAGATAGAACCCCAATCAACACATCCAAAGTATGGTGAGGAAAAATGGCTGAAGCATCAGCACGTCGTCGAGGTCGCGGTGGTGGCGGAGCCGCCCGCCGGGCAGAACGCACTGCGGTTCGGATCGACACCGCAAAGTACATTGAGCGGAACATTCCGAACTTTGAGGTCCTCAACGAAGAAGCGTTGGAGATCATCGAGCACAACGCCGAAACGATTCTGGAAGAGGTTGGCGTCAACTTTGTCGACAATCCCGCCGCGCTGGAGCGTTGGCGCAATGCGGGTGCGGATGTTGATGGCGAACGCGTGCGCATCCCGCGTGGTCTGGCGCGCCAGCTGATCAAAACGGCCCCGAGCCAGTTCACTCAGCACGCCCGCAACCACGAGAAATCGGTTGTGATCGGCGGCCGCAACATGGTTCTGGCGCCTGTCTACGGCCCTCCGTTCGTGCGTGATGCGCAGGGTGGTCGTCGCTATGCGACCATGGATGATTTCAACAAGTTTGTGAAACTGGCCTACATGTCCAAGTGGCTGCACCACTCGGGTGGTACCGTTTGCGAACCGACCGATATTCCGGTGAACAAACGCCACCTCGATATGCTGATGGCGCACATGACACTGTCGGACAAACCCTTCATGGGTTCCGTGACCGACCCTAGCCGCGCACAGGATTCGGTTGAGATGTGCGAGATTCTGTTTGGCAAGGAATTCGTTCAGAACAACACCGTGATGACCTCGCTGACCAACATCAACTCGCCGATGACCTTTGACGATGTGATGATGGGGTCGCTAGAGGTTTACGCGAAGAACAATCAGGCTTGCATCGTCTCGCCTTTCATCGTCGGTGGTGCGATGGCGCCGGTGTCGGTTGCAGGGACGCTGACGCAGGTTCTGGCCGAGGTGCTGGCAGGTATCGCTTATAGCCAGATCATCCGTCCGGGAGCACCCGTGATCTTTGGTGCGTTCGTGACTTCGATTGACATGAACTCGGGCGCGCCGACCTTTGGTACACCCGAGGCCGCGCATATCACCTATGGTGCAGGTCAGCTGGCCCGCCGCCTCAACTTGCCCTACCGCTCTGCGGGGTCGTTCTGTGGCTCGAAACTGCCTGATGCGCAGGCGGCATATGAGACCGCGAACTCTCTGAACATGGGTTTGATGTCGGGCGTGAACTTCATGCTGCACTCGTGCGGCTGGCTCGAAGGCGGTCTGGTTGCAGACTTTGAGAAGTTCGTGATGGATGCCGATCAACTTGGTGTTCTGCACGGTCTGGCCAAAGGTGTCGCCTATGACGAGAACGCACAGGCGATGGGTGCGATCCGCGAAGTGGGACCGGGCGGTCACTATCTTGGCTGCGAGCACACGCAGGCCAACTTCAAGGAAGCCTTCTGGAAAACCGAGGTGCTGGACTACAAACCGTTCGAGACCTGGCAGGATGAAGGTTCACGCGATACGCGTCAGCTGGCCTCGGCCCGGGTCGAGCATCTGCTGGCCAACTACCAGCAGCCGCAGATGGACCCGGCCACCAAAGAGGCGCTGGAGGCTTATATCGCAGACAAGAAAGCCTCGATGCCGGACGCATTTACCTGATCACTCGAACTGTGTGGCGCGGCTGGCTTGGTACAGCTGCGCCTCACCCAAAAGCGCAATCAGAAGATCAAGATGCCTGACCAGAGAATAGGCGGCGTCCTCTTCTTTTCGAAGCGTATCTTGCTCTCTCTCCATATCCATAAGCCGCATCAGAGCGGCCCCGTTCCCCGGCAGTCGACCATAGCCAAGGATGCGCTGAAGATGCCGATCACGGTTGTAATCCTGCGCCCCGAATTTTGCAGCGCGCGCCAATAGACGAGGGCGGCGCAGGGTCGTGATCATGGTCATCAGGTCTCGCATTTCAGGTGCCTCTTGTTCGGAAAATTGACGCCCTGTTTGTCACACAACCTAAGCGGGTGTTGCGCCCTTACGGGTCGCCCCGAACGTTGGTTTCACGACTGTTTATCTTTTTGAATCAAATCTGGTTGCTGCGCTCCGGGGTTAACGAACGAGTAACGAAACCACCTCTAGTTAGATTTGGTTAACTTTAATTTCGGGGGGCAAAAGTGGCAGTCTGTTTTGTCGACGAGGGCAAATGAATATGGAAAACAACGTGGCATTCACTATTCCGGCATGGGTTCCCGAGGGGGCACAGCGTTACCTTGCGCACACGGAAACCGGTCAGTCGATCCGGGATATCGCAAGATCGGCCGGGTGCCATGCCTCGACCATTCTCAGACAAATCCGACGGGTCGAAATGCGCCGCGATGATCCTTTGGTCGATGCGGCGCTGCAATCGCTGGCCGAGACGCATTTCTCGGTCTCTGATCGGACGCGCCGCTTTGACGCAGGCGGACAGGACAACCAGGAAGACGACTCATTCGAGGGCGAAGCGCTGCGTGTGCTGAGACGCCTATGTGAGACGGGATCGGTTTTGGCGGTGGCCGAGGATATGGAGAAGGCCGTGGTCGTGCGTGACACCGGTGAGGCCGGAACCACTAGGACGGCCGTTGTTGACTGCAAGATCGCACAGGCGCTTGCCTTGCAGGACTGGATTTCCTGTGACAATCCGGGCCGTATTTCCCGATACCGGATCTCAACATCGGGGCGCGCGGCGCTCAACCGTTTGGTGGCCAAGGTGGAAAACAAGGCTCGGTCGCGAAATGAGTTCAGCATGGCCGAAGCACAGGCAGCGTTCCAACCGAAGTCAAACGGAGACGCCCCTGAACGCGCCCAACGCATGCGTTATAGTGCTGCGGAAAGCCCGTTGATCGCCTTGGCGCGGCGGCGGGACCGGGACGGTAAACCCTTTCTCGATGAAACGCTGGTCCGTGCCGGGGAGCGTTTGCGCGAAGACTTTGAACTGGCGCAGATCGGCCCGCAGGTTGCGCAGAACTGGGATCGCTTTCTGACTGGGGGCGGGCGCGGCAATTTCGACAGTGAATCTCACGGTGGGCGAGGGGCGTCGGACGCGAAAGACCGTGTGGCGCGCGCGTTGTCGGACCTTGGTCCGGGGCTAAGTGACGTCGCGCTGCGCTGTTGTTGTTATCTTGAGGGGCTGGAGCTGGCCGAAAAGCGCATGGGCTGGTCGGCGCGTTCGGGCAAGATCGTTCTGCGCATCGCGTTGCAGCGCCTGAAACGACACTATGAAGATCTCTCTGGCCAAGATCGCATGATCGGCTAGAGATAACTCTCTCTTGTGGTTTTGGCCCTTGGTGATAATCAAGGGCTATGAATTTTACGCTGAAACAGTTGCAGTACTTTCAAGCCGTGGCCGAGCAGCGCAATTTTGGCCGCGCTGCGCAGGTCTGCAATGTGTCGCAACCTGCGCTGTCCGTTCAGATCAAATCGCTTGAGGAAACGCTGGGTGGTGTACTGTTCGAGCGTCAGGCGCGGGACATCCTGCTGACGCCACTGGGGCGAGACGTTCTGGAACATGCGCGTCAGGTGCTGGGGGCAGCTGTGCGGCTGGACCAGTTCGCGCGGGATCATTCTGGCGGCCATCGGTCGTTGTCGATCGGGATCATCCCGACAATTGCGCCGTATCTTCTGCCCGGCGTTCTGGGTGGTCTACGCGCCGCAGATGTTTCGCTGCGCGTGCAGATCCGCGAGGCGAGGACCGAACGGTTGCTGTCTTTGCTCCGCGAAGGCGAGATCGACGCTGCGGTTCTGGCCCTGCCAGCCGGTGGCTCGGAATTCCGCGAAACGCCGTTGTTCCAGGATCACTTCCTGCTGGCAGGCAGCGCAGCGCGGCTGCAACGTGTGAACACCAGCCCCGAGATGCTGCGCCCTCTGGATTTGCAATCAGCACAATTGATGCTGTTGGAGGATGGCCATTGCTTGACGGATCAAGCGCTTGAGGTCTGCGGTCAGGATCGGGGTAGTGGACAGATCAACATGGGGGCCTCTTCGCTTGCGACGCTTTCCCGATTGGTTGCTGAGGGGTTCGGCCTGACCCTGATGCCCGAATTGGCCGCAAAATCGGAATCAGAAGCTGTTCCGGGCATGAAGCTATTGCGTTTCGGCGCCCCGCAACCGGCGCGCACGGTGGGGCTTGTTCGGCGTGCATCAACAACAGACGACGGATGGGTGGATCGTTTGGCCCAGGTAATCCGGGATGTGGGGGAACAGATCGTTTCGGCCACGCGGATATGAAAAGGCCCGCTAGAAGCGGGCCTGTATTCAGCTCTTAAGTTCCAGATTTACGCCAGCGCGGGTTCGGCGGCTGCTTCCAAATGCTGGATCAGAGTCTCTGGCGAGGACACGCCATACGGGTCTTCGGGGCAGTTATCCATCAGACCGGGCTCTTCGAACCATGCTTCGACGACGCCGTCATTGATGATGGCAGCATAGCGCCACGAGCGCATGCCAAAACCAAGGTTGTCCTTGTCGACCAGCATCCCCATCTTGCGGGTGAACTCACCCGAACCATCAGGGATGACCTTGACGTTCTGCAGGCCTTGATCCTGCGCCCATTTGTTCATGACAAAGCTGTCATTGACGGACATGCAGTAGATCTCGTCGATACCCTTGGCGGTGAAATCGGCGTAACCGTTTTCAAATCCGGGCAGCTGGTAGGTCGAACATGTGGGGGTGAAAGCGCCGGGCAGCGAGAACAGGATCACTCGTTTGCCAGCGAAATAATCGGCGGTTGTCTTGTCTTCCCAGCGGAACGGGTTGGGGCCTTCGACGGCCTCGTCGCGGACGCGCGTATGGAAGGTCACATCGGGCAGTTTTGCGCCGGTCTTCATGTTCAAGTTCCTGTGATTCAGTTGTGACTTTCTGGCGATTTAAATCAGTTCTAAATTGCATGCAATCCATGAAATGCTGTATCTGCAAGAAAGGTTTGATTGGCTTATCCATTGATTTTACGTGCGAAAAATATAGTTTAAGTTTGAACTAATTTGACGCTCGCGAGATATGTGCATAGCGGCTATGCGTCGCTGGTGTAACAGGCGCGAGTGTTTTATGTTATGGGTACACAAAGTTGACCCAAAGTTAGGAAAACTGCCCGTGCGCGATCTGAAAATCCCAGAACAACGTCACCCCGAAAAGGCGCATCGCCCGGACAATGCCCAGCCTAAGAAGCCGAAATGGATCAGGGTCAAGGCGCCAGGCGGCAAGGGCTATGCCGAGACGCATAAGATCATGCGTGAAAACAATCTGGTGACGGTTTGCGAAGAGGCCGGATGCCCCAATGTGGGTGAGTGCTGGAGCCAGGGTCACGCCACCATGATGATCATGGGCGAGATCTGTACCCGCGGGTGTACCTTCTGCAACATCGCCACGGGACGTCCGGACTCGCTGGACGCGTTTGAGCCGGGTCGTGTGGCGCATGCGGTGCAAAAATTGGGTCTGAACCACGTCGTGATCACCTCGGTTGACCGGGACGATTTGAAAGATGGGGGAGCAGATCATTTCGCACAGACCATTCGCGCCGTCCGCCACCGCTCGCCCAAGACCACGATCGAGATTCTGACGCCCGATTTCCTGAAATGTGAGCCCGAAGTGCTTGAGACCGTGGTCGAGGCCAAGCCGGATGTGTTCAACCACAACCTCGAAACCGTACCGGGCCTCTATCCCGAGGTGCGCCCCGGCGCGCGGTATTTCCATTCGCTGCGCCTGTTGCAGCGAGTGAAGGAACTGGACCCGTCGATCTTCACCAAATCCGGCATCATGGTCGGTCTGGGTGAGGACAAGCAGCAAGTCGGTCAGGTCATGGATGACATGCGCGCTGCGGACATAGATTTCCTGACCATTGGTCAGTATCTGCAACCGACGCCTAAGCATCACGCTGTGGACCGTTTCGTGACGCCTGAAGAGTTCGCCTCCTATGAAAAAGCCGCGTATGGCAAGGGTTTCCTGATGGTCTCTGCCACTCCGCTGACGCGTTCGTCCTACCACGCGGGGGATGATTTCGCGCGCTTGCGTGCGGCACGGCAGGCGAAGCTGGGGCAAGCGTGACGCCTGATAGATTGGCGCAGCTGACAGCGCTTCGCCATAGTTTGCATCAACATCCCGAACTTTCTGGGCAAGAGCGTGAAACTGCCGCGCGCATAGCTGATGAGCTGCGTCGCGCAGGGGCGGATACCGTGCTGACCGACCTCGGCGGGCACGGAGTTGCGGCGGTCTTCGACAGCGGTACAACCGGTCCCACCGTCGCCATTCGGTGTGAGCTGGATGGGTTGCCGATCAAGGAACTCTCGGAGCAGCCGTATGTCTCGACGGTGCCGGGTAAAGGGCATCTGTGCGGGCATGACGGCCATATGTCGATGGTTCTCGGTGTGGCGCTTGCGTTGCAGGAACAGCGCCCGACGCGCGGACGGGTGGTTCTGATTTTCCAACCCGCTGAAGAAACCGGGCAGGGGGCCAAGGCGTTCCGAGACGATCCTGCATTCGCTAAGCTTGCGCCGGATTACGTGTTTTCTCTTCATAACTTGCCGGGGCTGAAACTGGGCGAGGTTGAGCTGTGTCAGGGGCCAACCAACTGCGCTTCTCGCGGTATGCGGATTGCATTAACCGGAAAGACCTCGCATGCCGCCGCGCCGCAGGACGGGGTTTCTCCGGCGGGCGCGTTGTCCGCATTGATCCCAGAACTCACACGGCTTGGCACGGCAGGCGCCCTGAACGCTGACTACGCGCTGACCACGATCACGCATGCCAGCCTCGGAGCGCAGACCTTTGGCGTCGCTCCCGGTCAAGCTGAGCTGTGGGTGACATTGCGTACCGTGTCAGACGACCGGATGGCAAAGCTCATTGCCGATTCTGAGGCTTTGGTTCAGCAGGTCGCCAAGTCCGAGAACTTGAGTGCCGAGATCACCTATGAGGATGTCTTCGAGGCCTGCACCAACAATTCCGAGGCGGTGACTATTTTGGCCGAGGCCTGTGCGGATCAATCTGTTGCGTGCAAGCTGAGCGACGAGCCGCAAAGGTTCTCGGAAGATTTTGGCCAGTTCGGCAAAGGCGCAAAATCGGCGATGTTTTGGTTGGGAGCAGGGCGAGATCACCCCCAGTTGCACAATCCCGACTATGATTTCCCGGACGCGCTGATCCCAATTGGTACGGGCGTCTTTTTAGCGGCGATCCGGCAGGTGCTGGGCTGAGGTCGCGTTCAGGTAAACCGAACCTTGCCGATGAACGGCAAGTTGCGATTGCGCTGCGCGTAGTCGATTCCGTAGCCCACCACGAACTCATCAGGGATTTCGAACCCGATCCAATCTGAACGAAAATCAACCTCACGCCGGCTGGGTTTGTCCAGCAGGGCAATGGACTTCAGTCGTTTCGGCTTACGACTGCGTAGCAGGTTGGTAACGTGGTTCAGCGTATGGCCCGTGTCAACGATGTCTTCGACCACCAGCACATCGCGACCCTCAATCGCGCCGCGCAAGTCCTTGAGAATTCGCACTTCTCTGCTGCTCTCCATCGCGTCTCCGTAAGAGGAGGCCTCAAGGAAATCCACCTCGATCGGCAGGTCCAACTCACGGACCAGATCAGCGATGAACACGAAAGAGCCACGCAGCAGGCCGACGACGACTAGCTTGTCGGTATTGCCGAATTCTTCGGTAATTTCGCGGCAAAGCTCTTCGATTCTGGCTGCAATTGCCTTGGCCGAGATCATCTCATCTATCACATAAGCGCGGTCAGTCATCACAGCCCCCTTGATCTTTGGCGCGCAACATACGACATGACGCGCCATTGTCACCTTCTAATGCCGGATTGCCATGCCTATCCACTCGGAAACGCGTCACCTGCCTTACACGGCCCAGCAGATGTATGATCTGGTTGCTGACGTGGCGAGCTATCCCAAGTTCCTGCCTTGGTGTGCCGCCGCGCGTATCCGCAAGACCTATGCGGCTGGCGAGGCCGAGGTGATGGAGGCGGATTTGGTGATCTCGTTCAAGGTGTTTCGCGAAAGGTTTGGCAGTCGGGTGACCTTGTTTGCCGGTCAAAAGAAGATAGACACCGAATATCTGGACGGCCCGTTCAAATACATGAAATCGGACTGGCAGTTTGAAGACGCCCCTGAAGGTGGGTGCAACGTTTCGTTCCATGTAGATTTCGAGTTCAAGAACGCCATCCTGCAAGGGATCATTGGTGTTGTCTTCAACGAGGCCATGCAGCGCATCGTGCGCGCGTTCGAGGCGCGTGCCGCCGAGCTTTACAGCTAAGGCTTTACCAACGACCGACGCGCGCTAGACTGCGCGCTATGTCTGGACTTACCTCAACGCTCGCGAGTTTTGCCGCTGGCCCCGTCAACACAACCGCGCGGGCGCGGGCTGTTACGTCTCTGTCCGTTCTCGACTGGATCGCCGTGGGTCGTGCCGGTGTACCCGAGCCCGTGTCAGTCGCCGTTCGGGACATGGTGCAGGAGGAGGGCGGCGTAGCACAGGCCCATCTGTTCGGCGGCGGGGCAGCACCTCTACGTGCGGCGGCACTGGTCAATGGAACGGTGTCCCACGCGCTGGACTATGACGACACCCATTTCGCCCATATCGGCCATCCGTCGGTTGCTATACTACCAGCGGCCTTGGCGGTTTCGGAATGGGATGACCGTATCCTCGTTGATCTGTTGGAAGCGGCCCTGATCGGGATGGAGGTTTCGATCCGTATCGGCCTCTGGCTCGGTCGAGACCACTATCAGGCCGGGTTTCACCAAACGGCGACTGCGGGGGCCTTTGGGGCGGCGGTTGCGTCGGGTCGGGTTCTTGGGTTTGATGCCAACCAGATTCAGGAAGTTCTTGGCCTTACGGCCACGCGCGCGGCCGGTCTGAAAGCTCAATTCGGCACCATGGGCAAACCCTACAACGCAGGATTGGGCGCATCGGCCGGGATCGAGGCCGCGTTGCTGATTAAACGGGGCTTTGAGCCCAATGCGAGTGCGCTAGAGGGCCAGTACGGATTTGGCGCCACCCATCAGGGCGCAGCGGATGCGTCGGCGGCGCTGGACGGGTTAGGAGAGGAATGGCTGTTCGAATCGGTCAGCCACAAGTTCCACGCCTGCTGCCACGGTTTACACGCCGCGCTTGAGGCTGCTCTGCGTCTGGATATTGCCGAACCCGAAGTGGCTGAAATCAAGGTCAAAACCCATCCGCGTTGGATGAGCGTGTGCAACCAGATGTCTCCGACCACGGGGTTGGGGGCGAAGTTTTCCTATCGCACGGTGATCGCTATGCAGGCGCTTGGCTACGACACCGCTTTGCCAAGCAGTTACACCGAAAAGGTCTGCGCCGATCCTCGAATTCGCTCTTTGCGAGACCGTATCACGGTCGAGGCGGATGAGACCCTGACCGAGACCCAGGCCCATCTGAAGCTGCTGCGGCGCGACGGCGTGCGACGCGAGGTTACCCATGATCTGATGGCTCCGATGTCTCTGGCGGATCGGGAAGACCGTGTCCGGGCCAAAGCGTCGAAACTGATTGGAGGGGACGAGGCGGACGCGATCTGGTCGATGCTGCGCACCGGAGGTCGCGCCCGCGATCTGGCTGCAAAACTGGCGGGTTAAACCACGCGCCAGTGCAACGGGAAGCCAGGGTCGAATACGGTGACAGGGCCATCGCCGCTTTCGATCTTCGACGGGTATTCGACCGGGTCTCCCTTGGTCAACGTGATTGAGCTTTCGTTCACCGGCAAGCCATAGAAGGCCGGACCATTCAACGACACAAACCCTTCCAGCTTGTCCAAGGCACCTTCGCGGTCGAACATCTCGGCCACCAAGGACATGGTGTTGGTTGCCGTGAAACAGCCCGCACAGCCACAAGCCATTTCCTTGTTGTCATCCGTATGCGGTGCGCTGTCCGTGCCCAGGAAATAGCGCGGATCGCCCGAGGTCGCGGCCTTCAGCAGCTCCAGCCGGTGTTCTTCACGTTTGGCGACGGGCAGGCAGTAGTAGTGAGGTTTGATCCCGCCCACCAGAATGTGGTTGCGGTTAATGATCAGGTGGTGCGCCGTGATCGTCGCTCCTAGATCGGCCTCGTTGGCGGCAACATACTGAACCCCGTCGCGGGTCGTAATATGCTCCATCACAACGCGCAGGCCCGGCGTGGCCTTGCGGATTGGATCCAGAACGCGGTCGATGAACACAGCCTCACGATCGAAAATGTCGATCTCGGAATCGGTGACCTCGCCATGAACACAAAGGGGCAGGCCGATCTCGGCCATCCTCTCCAGCACCGGACGCACATTGTCGAAATTCCGAACACCCGAATGCGAATTGGTCGTTGCACCTGCCGGGTATAGCTTGACCGCCTTGACCAACCCGCTTGCATGTGCAGCGGCGAGGTCTTCTGGATCCGTATCTTCGGTCAGATACAGAGTCATAAGCGGCTCGAACGTCATCCCTTCGGGCAGCGCAGCCATGATACGTTCGCGATAGGCGGCGGCGTGCGCGCCGGTCACCACCGGAGGCACCAGATTGGGCATGATGATCGCACGGCCAAAATGGCGGGCGGTTTCGGGCAGGACGGCCTGCAACATCGCGCCATCGCGCAGGTGCAGATGCCAATCGTCGGGGCGGCGGATCGTGATGCTATCGGTCATGCGCCCCCGCTAGCACAGAGGCCGCCGCCGGAAAAGCCCTTGTCAACTCGTTCGAACGTCGTAGCTCAGAAATGGGTGATGGCCTTGACGCACAGGCGCGGCCATGACCTTTTGTGGCAAGGGAGAATTCAGCACATGACACAGTCAGATTCCATAGACGCGGTTCAAACCATGCTAAGCGCACAGGGCTATGTTTGCGGCCGTGCACTGGCAACGGTCGTCTTCCTGTCGCTCAAACTCGGCCGGCCGCTGTTTCTGGAAGGCGAGGCCGGTGTCGGTAAGACCGAGATCGCCAAGGCGCTGGCCGCCGGGCTTGGTCGCCGGCTGATCCGCCTGCAATGCTACGAAGGGCTGGACGCGTCCTCTGCCCTCTATGAATGGAACTTTCCTGCGCAAATGGTCGCCATCCGAACCGCCGAAGCTGCGGGCGGCGCAGACCGTTCTGCCCTGCAGACCGAGCTGTTCTCGGATGACTACCTCGTCGAACGCCCTTTGCTACAAGCCATGAGGCCCGATGAAAACGGCGCGCCGGTGCTGCTGATCGACGAGCTTGACCGCACGGATGAACCATTCGAGGCCTTTCTGCTGGAGGCGCTCAGTGATTTTCAGGTCACAATCCCGGAACTCGGCACCGTAAAAGCTCCCGAACCGCCAGTGGTGATTGTCACCTCCAACCGCACGCGTGAGGTACATGACGCCCTCAAACGCCGCTGCCTTTACCACTGGGTCGACTACCCGGATTTCGATCGGGAGATTGAAATCCTGAACGCCCGCGCGCCCGAAGCGGCCCAATCGCTTAGTCGCGAGGTCGTGGCCTTCGTGCAGCGCCTGCGCACCGAAGACCTGTTCAAGAAACCCGGCGTGGCCGAAACCATAGACTGGGCCAAATGCCTGCTTGCGCTGGACGTGATCAACCTCAGCCCCGAAGTGATCGGAGATACCCTCGGTGCGATCCTGAAATACCAGGACGATATCCAGAAACTGCAAGGGTCCGAGGCCAAACGCATTCTTGACGAAGCCAAGGCCGATTTAGAACCGGCCTGATGTTTCTTCTGTTTGAAAATACCTCGGGGGTATGGGGGCAGAGCCCCCATGAACGCTGATGGCCGAACAGATCCCGCTCGACATTCCCGAAAACCCGAAGCTGGCGCAGAACATCACACATTTCGCCCGCGCCCTTCGAAAAGCCGGGCTGCCGATCGGCACCGGTCGTGTGGTGGATGCCATTCGGGCCGTTGAGGCCGCAGGCTTCACCGAAAAGCAGGATTTTTACTGGACCCTGCACGCCTGTTTCGTGAACCGCCCCGAACATCGCACCGTCTTCGCGCAGGTCTTTCGCCTCTATTGGCGCGACCCAAGGTATCTAGAACACATGATGTCCATGATGCTGCCCGCCATTCGTGGGGTGCAGGAAGAACGCAAAGCCGACGCAGGTGAAAAACGCGCGGCTGAGGCCTTGCTTGACGGGGTTGAACGCGATCAGCCTGAAACCTCCGAGGAGCAGCTGGGCGAGACCGAGCTTGAGATTGACGCTTCGCAAACCGCCTCGGCCGAGGAACGTCTGCGCAGTCTGGATTTTGAACAGATGAGTACTGATGAGATAGCGCAGGCCAAGCGCCTCCTGTCGCGCCTCAGCCTGCCGGTGAAACCAATCGAAAGCCGCCGCAGCCAGGCCAGCCATATCGGCCACCGGATCGACCGGGCGAGAACCCTGCGCGCCGCCATGCGTCAGGGCGGAGAGCTGCACGATATCGCGAAACAAAAACCCCGGCCGCGCTGGCCCAATCTGGTCGTGCTCTGCGATATCTCCGGTTCGATGAGCCAGTATAGCCGCCTGATCCTGCATTTTCTGCACACGGTTTCGAACGCCAAGGGGGCTGGCTGGGCCAAGGTCTATGCCTTCACCTTCGGCACCCAACTGACCAATATCACCCGTCACCTGCACCAGCGCGATGTAGATGCCGCCCTAGCTGCCGCCGGGGCCGAGGCGCAGGATTGGGAAGGGGGCACGCGGATCGGAGACTGCTTGCACGCCTTCAACCGGGACTGGTCGCGGCGCGTCATGGGGCAGGGTGCGGTGGTTCTGCTGATCTCGGACGGGCTGGATCGCGGCGCGTCCGAGGCCCTGGCGAAAGAGACTGAGCGTCTGCATCTTTCGGCCCGGCGTTTGATCTGGCTGAACCCGCTACTGCGTTGGGATGGGTTCGCCCCCAAAGCGCAGGGTGTGGCGGCGATGCTGCCCCATGTCGACAGCTTCCGCGCGGGCCATTCGATTGCGTCTCTGGAAGACCTCGCCACTGTCATTTCTGCTCAGGACGATGTCGGAGAGAAAGCGCGGCTCATGTCCGCGCTTTCCGGCTAGGGTTTAGCCCAGCTGCTTTTCGTTGCATTCACGCGCCATTTCCATGGCCTTGTAAGTTCCAGTCAGATCAACGGTGAACGCAAATTCCTTTTCGGGGAAGACGATCATGACCTGTTTCTTGGCCAAATCATCCGCAAATTGTGGGTCGTCGGACAGGACATAACCGCCGGAATAACCCTTGGTGATATTGCCCTTCATGCCAGTGGCCTCACCCACATAAAGGTTATCACCCAGCAGGATTGCCACGGCTTCTTTCTCACCGCGTTTGATATTGGTTTCCGCCTTGGTGAAAACACCAACGTAACCCACACCGCGATCCTCGGTCAGGCCCATCTGAACAACGTTTTCCGCGTCATCCACGGCCTCAATCAGACAGGATTTCTTTTCGTTGTCGATGAAGACTTTCCAGCCTTCAACCTCACCGTAGCGTTCGAATGTATCAGCCCATACAGCGGTCGAGGCCAACAGGCCGAGCGCCGTTCCCAGTGTAAGAATGCGTTTCAACTCTTCGTCTCCGTTGAGAAATTTATTGAGAGCGCCCAATCCAAATTCAGGCGCGGTTTCAACTTAAGACGTGGGGTATTCGCAATCAATCCTTTGAGAGTGTGAATATCAAATCGGCCTTTTACTGCCCACATAGTCGCGAATTGTCTGCCGTCTCCGACTAACGTTCGCTTTTCATTGGCCCAAGGCTGCCTATGTTGGTTTGCAACAAGCCAGGAGGATTCGATGGATCGATTCGACAGCAGCCCGGAACGCGCTTTGGAATGGCACCGTAGCAGCCGCGGTGCCGCGCTGGCCACTGTTGTCGAAACCTGGGGCAGCGCACCGCGTCGTGTGGGGTCTCAACTGGTGATCGGCAGGGACGGGCGGATCGAAGGGTCCGTCTCGGGCGGTTGCGTCGAAGGCGCTGTTATCGTCGAAGCCATTGAAGCCATTGATGAGGGCGAGGCGCGCCTGCTTGAATTCGGTGTCAGCGACGAAGATGCGTTTGCCGTCGGTCTGGCCTGTGGTGGCACCATCCGGGTTTTAGTCGAGCCGGTCGGTTCTGTCCTGCCTGAGCCGATGCTGGCCGAGTTGGTAGCCGCCCGTGCGCGCCGCGAACCGCTTGCTTATGAAGTGAATACAGACAGCGGACACAGGGCCTTGCGCCGGAATGCTTATGCGGATCGGTTGCGTATGGATCGGTCTGGGTTCGAGGAAGACGGCAAGACCTTCGTCGCCGTTCACAACCCGCCGTTGCGGTTGATCATCGTCGGTGCGGTTCACATCGCGCAGGCCTTGGTGCCGATGGCGCGGATTGCGGGCTACGACCCGGCCGTCATCGACCCGCGTGAGGCATTTGCCTCAGACAGCCGCTTCCCCGGAGAGACCTTGTTGACCGATTGGCCGGATGAAGCAGTCGCCAAGCTGGGTCTGGATCAGCGCACGGCCATTGTCCTGTTGACCCACGATCCAAAGCTGGATGATCCGGCCCTGCAGGCCGCGTTGGATGCGGATGTGTTCTACATTGGCGCCCTTGGGTCGACCCGCACCCATGCCAAACGGGTTGAGAGGATGACCGAGGCGGGGTTTAGCCAAACTCAGATCGCGCGCATTCATGGTCCGATCGGTCTTGATATCGGTGCGGCAGGTCCATCCGAGATTGCCGTGGCCATTCTGGCTCAGATGACCGCCGTTCTGCGAGGTAAGGCATGAAATTCGGCCCTGTGCCCGTGACCGAAGCCGCCGGAGCCATGCTCGCGCATTCCGTCAAAGTCTCGGACCAAAAGCTGCGCAAAGGGCTCATGCTAACTGCCGAGCATGTCTCGCAATTGTCCAGCGCTGGGTTTGACGAGGTCATCGTCGCCCGTCTGGAACCCGGCGACTGTCATGAGGACGAGGCCGCCGAATTGCTGGCCCGAGCTCTGGTCCCCGATCCCACGGACGCCAACCTGCGCTTGACCGAGGCGTTTACCGGCCGTGTGAACCTTCTGGCTGAGGGACCTGGCGTGGTGGTGCTGGATGTGGCCGCGCTCGAGCAATTCAACCGCATCAATCCAATGATCACCGTCGCAACGGTCCCGCAGCATCAACAGATGACAGCGGGCGGTATGGTCGCGACAATCAAGGTGATCTCATACGCCGTTCCCAAAGCCGATGTCCAACGCGCGGCCGCCTTGGCGCAGGCCTCGGTCCGCCTAGTCGCGCCGGTCTATCGCAGCGCGGGTTTGATCGTGACGGACATCGCCGGAGGACCGCCCAATGAAAAGGGCATCGCAGCCATGCGCGGGCGTGTCGAAGCTCTTGGCATGGACCTGTGCGATGTGCAGATCGTCCCGCATAAAACCGATCAACTTGCATCGGCCATTGATCGTTCCGAAGGCGATGTGCTGATGATCCTGACGGCCTCGGCCACGTCGGATGTGAACGACGTGGCCCCGTCCGCCGTGCGCGCCGCAGGCGGGGATGTTGATCGGTTCGGCATGCCGGTGGATCCGGGCAATTTGCTGTTTCTGGGGGCGTTGGACACAAGACCTGTGATCGGCCTGCCGGGATGCGCGCGCTCTCCGGCTTTGAACGGGGCTGATTGGGTTTTGTCGCGGGTCGCCTGCGGGGTTGAGACCACTGGTGCTGATATTGCTGCGATGGGTGTGGGTGGTCTGCTCAAGGAAATCCCGACCCGGCCGCAACCTCGCGCGCAACGGAAGAAGTAGGTCAGAGGCCTACAGGCGGCGCCGATGAGTTTATGGCATCGGTCTTTTGAGTCCCTCTGGTGTCAAAAAGCGACAAATTCCTGTTCTCAAGCCAGACCTCCCGTGTTTAACTCGCCCCAAGCGAATGAGCTAAAGAAGGGGAGGTCTTATGCCAAATATATCGCTGACTGTGAATGGCATGTCTGTGAGCGGTGAAGTTGAGGGTCGGACGTTATTGTCTGGTTTTTTGCGGGATCATTTGTCTTTGA
>NZ_JBQFRV010000018.1:0-79249 GCF_056537565.1 Ruegeria sp. C8 | reverse complement strand
CGGCCAGTTGCGTGAAGGCCGCATCGGTCGGAGCAAAGACGGTTATATCGTCGGCGTCCCGCACGAGACCGTCCAGACCGGCCGTTTGCAGCGCCATCACAAGGATGTTGAAGTCATCCGACCCGGCCGCGATGTCCACGATGTTGGGGGGAATATCGCCTGCACCAAGATCCTCATACGCCAAACCGGCCCCTTTGACATTCGACGCGTTGACAACCGTCAAAGATGTGCCTGCAGGAGGAACGTTGCCGAGAAAGGTGAAATTGTCAGGTAAAAATCCGGGTTGTTCGACTTCCACCAGCTTGTAGATCTCACCATCGTCGCCCGAAAGCTCCCACACGTTCTCGGCGTAGATCCGGCCGTTGTAACCGACGGTCTCGTCGCTATCGGCTCTGGTCAGCGTTGCGGTTTGCCCAGACAAGTCATCCCCGAATTCATTGAACCTCGCATCGCCTGAAAGGTTCTCGTCATTGTCCGAGACCGAAACTTCCACCGTCGGGCTGAGTGGCAACGTGAATTCCGCGTTCAGTTCGATGCGTCCTGACCCAAAAAAGTCTGCATTCTCAAAAGCGGTAAATTTGTAAGTCGCCATCACGTGTTCCTCCGGGTGTGTCCAAATTGCGTGTGTAATTTTCACACAGTTGACGGACGAAATGTCGCGATGCTGAAAAATGACAAGGGGAGGCGTGGAATTTTTTCACACGAAGCCATAGTGTTTCATCATGAGTGGCAAGCATTCTCTTACCAAGTCGGTTCTGTTCGAACATGCGATCAAGGCGCTATTGCGCCCTTTGACGCGTGCGCTGATTGCGCAGGGGATGACCGCACCACAGCTCTATCGCTTTGTAAAACAAAGCTATGTGGACATTGCGTTAGAAGAGCTGGGCCTCGAGGCAACGGACAGTCGGGTCAGCGTCATTACAGGTGTTCATCGTCGCGACGTCAAGGCGATGCGGGCCCATGATACGTCCGACATCAAACCGGTTCAGCGGCGCGTTTCTACTTTGGCGACTGTTGTTGGACGCTGGATGACCGATCCGAAACTCACGGATGAATCGGGCCTTCCAAGGCCGATGACTCGGGCCGAGTTTGATCAGCTGGCCGCCCAAACCAACCGCGACATTCGCCCCAGAACTATCCTAGACGAACTTCAGCGTCAGGGTCTTGTAAACGATGACGACGCTTTCCTTACGCTTAATCCCAAGGCCGTTTTCGGCCCCGAAGATCTGGATCAGAAGCTCGATTTTTTCGCCCGTAACCTTGGTGATCATATGGAGGCCGCGGTCGATAACCTTTTGGCTGAGATCCCGCCTCATTTCGAAAGGGCCGCATTCTTCAACTGCCTTGCAGAAACATCATTGGACGCGCTCGAGGCTGAGGCCCGCAAGACCGGTGCAGAGGCGCTGCGCAAAGTGGCGCAAGAGGCCGCCGCATATCAACAGGTCGACCACGAAAAAAAGTCGGCCACACACCGTTTTCGATTTGGTATTTATTTTTATCGAGAAGACGAAGAAGAGTGAGTTTACTACGATGACCAGTTGTCGCCCCAATCGCAGAACATTCATGTCTTCCGGGTTGTGTGCAACTCTGTTGCCGGGAGCAGGGTGGGCGCAGTCGACAAAGCGCGATGTAGAAGGTGGTCTTGGGGGCACTGGGATTGTTGGTGTTCTGGTGGGTTTTGGTAGTTTGATCCTGGCCGGTCAGATCGTTCAAACGGAAGAACAGACCCGCGTCGCGACGCGATTTGGACCATTGTCCGTTGATCAGTTACGTGCGGGGGACAGCCTGACAGTCGAGGCCGAGCGTTTCGCCTCGGGCAAGGTGATCGCGCGGCGAGTCGAGCTGACTTACCCGCTTGTCGGGGTGGTGACCGCGCTTGACACCCGCGAGGGCACGCTAACGGTCAACGGTGTCGCTGTTTTCGTAGAAACGCGGATCACGGGGTTTGGCATTGGGGACCGAGTGGCTGTTTCTGGTTTGTGGCGCGGGGATACTGTTGTTGCCAGTCGCATTTCCAAGGCTCCGGGCCCTTTGGATTTGGTGGCGGGAACGGTTGGTAGTGGCTATGTCTCGGGTGTGCAGCTTTCCAGCGGGGCAACCACACTGGGGCAAAGCGGGCGGTTTGCGACGGTTCTTGGACGCTTTGACACGACGAAGGGCGCGATGGACGTGCAGAAAATTGAATTTGACCGCTTTACCGGCGCTGCGGGGCCGCTCAAATCACTGTCCGTCGAAGGCTGGTTGGAACCAACCAGTGCGGCTCCCGGTTTTCGGATCGCCGGATTGGGGCACAGTTTTGCAAGAAACCTGAACCTTGCGCCGTTTCAAGACCAGCGGGTTTTGTTCAGTGGTCCCTATACGGGCCGTTTCGCAGCAAATTCGGCGTTGGTACTTCCGGACAACCCCGGCGCGCGGAGGCGGCTGCTTTTAGAAACAAGCCTGTGAATTGGACTGGGCGTCTGACACTGCCTGCTTCTCTGACTTCGCCATCGGTGCGGTGCTGTCAGACGAATTCGAACCAGTCTCAGTTTGCCGCGGAAACCGCGAACCTATCCAGAACAAAGTTGACGCCACTCGGCAAGAGCGGCGGTGCGTGTCAGCTTGAAGGTGTCTCGGCTGGCCAGCGATCTTTCCTGATTGAAGTGGTTGTAGAAAGACGAGTGGACGGAGGTGAATTTCTGTAATATTCGCATGCGCCTGAAACGCTGCATCGCGCGTTCGCGTCGTCGAAACGGCAGCTGCGAATTCTCAGCGCGGTTGTTGAGCCACCTGCCCGTCTGTCGTTTTTCCAGTGCACCCAGTTCTCCGAGCGCGGCTCTGTATGAGGCGAAACGATCCATGACGACGGTTTCCGCTTTGCCGTGTCGCTTCATTAACTTCTTGAGGAATTTCAACGCGGCCTGCTTGTTTCGGCGTTTGGTGACAACGGCTTCCAGTACCTTGCCTTCGTGATCAACTGCCCGCCAAAGATAGTGCCGCTTGCCATTCACCTTCACGAAAACCTCGTCAACGTGCCACTTCCATTTGGAGAAGGCGCGCAGTTACTGAACACGCTTCCGTCGGATCTCAGCTGCAAACATTGGACCAAACCTGTTCCACCAGTATCGGACGGTTTCGTGGCTCACGTCGATGCCTCGCTCGTGCAACAGATCTTCGACATTCCGAAGCGAGAGCGGGAAACGGATAAACAGCATCACCGCCAAGCGGAAAACCTCGGGACTGGTTTTGAAGTACTGCAATGGCGATTGTTTAATCATGCGCGAAGGCTATGAGAGCACCCTGCCCCGCTCAAGCAGAGTTCTTCTGACAAGACCAGCGCTAAGGCGAGTTTTTCTGGCAAGTCGCTACCAGTTATTCATCTTTTTCATAAACTATAAATGGCGTTCTCTTAGCGACTTTGTCGTAAAGAACTCGACCGGGATAGTTAAATTCTTGAGTTGTCCAGTAGGTGGTTGGAACACCGTCCTGCTTGGCGATCTGGAAGACAGTTTCGATTAGAGCTCGACCAACACCTTTTCCTCTAACCTGCTGATCAGCGAAGAGATCCATCAAATAACACGTATCCTCCACCGACCACATGAACCTATGGTAAAGATAGTGCGCCAATCCGACCGGTTTTCCGTCCAACTCAGCGATCAGACAGTTGTATTCGCCTACATCCGTTGACAACAATCTCTTGAACGAAACCTCGTAGACTTCTTCTGAAACAGAGGTCTCGTAGAAATCCAAATATGCCGCCCATAAGCGGCGCCAATCTTCGTTGTCTTTCAATTCAAGCGGACGGATAATTAAGCCTTCCGGCATGGGTGATTTCTCCTGCTTTCCCTTGAGTGCGTACAACCGAGATCGCCCAGCGAAGTCAAATCGGCTGCTGCTCGACATCCAGACGATCATGTCTAAGTGGAATGTCCTCATCCACTGCTTCGTCCAATTCCTGGGCGTATCGATGACCTGAATAAACCGCTGCTGCAATAATCGCCGGCGCGTCGCAATCTCCTATGCGACGAAGGCTGAACGGCAAGTCCTCAGAACTCACCCTCCCCAGCAATCCCCTGTAGAGACCATCATTTGCCTTCCGAGCAGTAACCATCACTATGTTGCCAACCGGAACATTCAAATTTGGACCGCCATAGGCGCACTCCAACTCTGCGATTTCGCCATCAAATTGTTTAAGCGACTTTGACGGCAGGATCTCGACCCCTAAGCGAAGCAAATGCGTTCGTATGCGCCAACGTTCGGACGTATTTCCTGCCCAGTCAGAAACACTGTCAGACGGTGTGACCAGCGTGACGGCATGTCCCTGCTTTATGATTTTTTCAGCAATAACACTGGCCATGTAGTAGCCATCACCATCAAAAACGAGCGTTGGTCCATCGGGAATTTTCCCATCCATGATGTCATCGGGAGTAAAGACACGACCTAAGGCTGACCCTTTTGCGACCGGGGCGAAACGTTCTTCGTCAAAATACTCCTTTCGCCAAGTCGCGCCGGTTGCAATCGCAACGTGGTCAGCATCGACGGCCAAGATATCGTCAACTGTCAGCGGGCTTTCACGGTAGATTTCAACGTTGGGCATCTCCATCAATTGCTGCTCGCGATAATCTTTGACGCGAATGTACTCGCTCATTCCAGGCAGAGCCGCTTCGCGCGAGACCCTGCCACCCAACTCACGATTAGCTTCCGCCAATTGGACATCATACCCACGCACGCCAAGTGCCCGTGCCGCTTCCAGTCCAGCAGCGCCTGCCCCGACAATCAAGACGCGCGCATCTGAGGATTTCTTACGAATGATTTCAGGGTGCCAGCCTTTGCGCCACTCCTCTCCCATTGTTGGGTTCTGAGTGCATCTAATAGGTACCCCTATCGAGTCACTGGCGTAACAAACATTGCATCCGATACACTCGCGGATCGCGGACAAGCGTCCTTCCTCAATCTTCTTTGGAAGGTATGGATCAGAAATCGACGGGCGCGCTGCCCCGATGAAATCGGTTACGCCCCGCCTGACTTGCGAGACCATGGTATCCGGTGACGTGAAGCGACCAACGGTCACGACAGGCTTATCCGTTACCGACTTGACCCAAAGCATGTAGGGTTCAAGAGCTGCTTCTTTGGTAAAACGGGAGACACCCATCTCAACCGAATAATCTGCGATGTTGATATCCCACAAATCCGGCAGGTCAGAGAGCATCTCAAACATCTCTCGTCGTTCACCATAGATTGGCTGGCCATCCTCGCCGATCTCTTCGTCAGCCGAGAACCGAACGGCCACGGCGCACCGGTCGCCAACGGCGTCCTTGGTTTCCTGAATCAATTCTCGTGTGAGACGCACCCTATTTTCTAAGTTGCCACCATATTCGTCACCGCGCGTGTTCACGCGCGGATGCAAAAAATTCGAGATCAGGTATCCGTGCGTTGCATAAACATAGACAACGTCAAATCCAGCGTCTCTTGCCCTCAAAGCGGCCTTTCGATGCCAACGGCGTAGATCCCGGATGTCCTGCTTGTCCATGGCGCGGGTCTGAAATGGATGCCCTTTTGTGTTTGGCCGGCTGTCCACATCCATGCTCGGCAACCGGGAGAACAAGTTGTTCGAGTTGGCGCCTCCGTACCATAGTTCAGCACCTGCAAGGCTGCCGTATTCGTGCACCGCGTCCGTCATCAGTGCGTGCGCCCGAACATCACTGTCATCCCAAAGCGACGCGTAGGGATGCGGAAGGTCGTCGGATGATGGGTGGATCGAGTTGTATTCAGTGCATATGACGCCCCACCCTCCTTGCGCCTTCACTTTACGCATAGCAGCAAGCGTACGTGGGTATTGCCAACCCATACCTGTACAGTGTGGCACCTGATAAAACCGGTTTGGCGCAGTAACTGGCCCGATTTGGACTGGTTCGAAAAGGATGTCGTAGCGAGAGTCCCTGTCCATTTATTTGTCCTTATTTAGCTGCGCCATGCGCCGGCTGATCTTGTCTGGAATTTCCGGTCTGAGAGCCATTCTGCTTCAATCACCGTTGTTGAACGCGTGCATTTGAAAGTGATCCGGGTAGACCTTGGCAAGAAAGGCGGCGATGTGATCCCGGGCGACAGAACGCTGAAAATTCTCGGGATAGGTCAAAAGTTCCAACCAGATTCCGTCGTAAAGAGCTTCCAAAATATTGGCGACTTGCCTTGGCGGCATGTCTTCATACCCACCGTCTTCAGCAATCTCTGAACACAGTCTCAGTGCTACGTCGTACCGCTCCTGATCGATGTCATTGATCAGACTGCGATAGACTTCGCGCCGTCCTGCCTCTCCAAAAAACGCAAACCAAACAGCTAGCTTTTTTGGCGTGCAAATCTGAGGGTGAAAGTGCGCATCGACGATCGCCAACAATTTTTCAGGCGCTGACAGTCCTGCATTGCCAAAGGCTTCCAACCACTGTTCGTGGTGTTCCTTTGCTAGAAACAGCAACGTTTCTTCCAGCAAGTTCTGCTTACTTTTGAAGTGAAAGTTGACGATGCCAAGTGACAAACCGGCAATCTCGGTCACTGTGGACATGGTCGTTCCACCAATTCCGTTTTCGGCAATCGAGTCGATTGTCGCATCGATCAGTTGTTGACGCCTCACTTCCTTGGACTCGGTACGCCGCCGTCCCTCAGGGTTTGTCTTTTCGATTGGCGATTGTCTCACCCGAATGCATCCCACCTACTAAAGCACTTCATCGGTCTTGCCTGCCCCCAACAGCCGTTCTCACTCAGCGTGTGGACAATTGACATCTATGCATAGATGCCATTGATTGAACAATCATTCAATGGAAAAGGGAAAATGATGTGGAAACATCCGGACGTACGCAATCTGAGATCTAGAGTTCCGACCAAAAAGTGAAAACCGGATCGTGCACCAAAGAGATAACCCTGCGATGCAAAGCTCCCAAAGGCTCAACGCGGCCTTCAATGGCGGCCCAAGCCGCGTCTGCCTGCGATTGATCCCTGAACTCTATAACAGCCATAAGCGTATGGTTGCGCAGCTCGTCGGTATCGTAACCACTTGCGGGGATGCGCCTGCACAAAGGCGTACTTTCGGCGGCAAGGTCCGTCTTGATCAAGTGTTCGACAAACGCGTTCCACGCCTGCTCGAATGCATCGAGCTCGACGGTTGGTTTCAATTCGAATTGGTTCAAAAGTCTTGGCATTCGTCACATACTGTCCGGCAAGTATCACGAGCCAAACCTACGCAGTTCCCCCCACAAGGCAAGCGCGAGGCCACTAGATGATCCGAAACGAAAACCCAGTCATTGCGAATAGCCTGTGGTCAGCAACAGCAGGCTATTCATCAGAATGTCCGCAACTGGTTGGCGAACAGCACTCTGACGTGACCGTAATTGGCGCCGGGTTCACCGGGCTTTCGGCAGCACTTCACCTGGCCGAGAAAGGCGTCAAACCTGTTGTCATCGATGCGCATCATCCGGGCTGGGGAGCTTCTGGACGCAATGGCGGTCAAATCAATGTAGGCCTAAAGGACGGACCGACGGGCATCAAAACCAAATTTGGTGACCTCTGGGGGACTAGAATGATCCGAATGGCCGGTGAAGCCGCCAATCTTGTGTTCGACTTAATCGCTCGGCACGGGATTGAGTGCGACGCAAATCGTCCAGGCTGGCTGCGCGCGGCGCATACTCACAAAACACTCAGTGAACTACACAAACTAGCCGAGGATTGGGACAACCACGGCGGTGGCATGATGCGGCTTGATCAAAGCGAAATGCAGCGACTGACCGGGACCGAAGCTTACCTTGGCGGCGTTCTGGATCGCCGCGGCGGTGTTTTGCACCCGCTAAATTATGCACTTGGGCTGGCCGAAGCTGGTCGCCGCAACGGCGTGCAAATCTTCGGTGGAACGCCCGCCAATCAGATTTTGTCAGAGGCCGGTCGCTTTCGGATTGAAACTCCCAAAGGAGCTGTCATCTCAGAAAAAGTGCTGATCTGCACGAACGCCTATTCTGGAGATCTGTATCCGCGGTTGGCTAAATCAGTTTTGCCCGTTCGCTCGGTTCAAGTAGCCACGTCGCCCCTTTCCGACAATGTCCGCCAGTCAATTCTGCCAGAAGGCAACGCTTTGTCAGACGCACGACGCCTGCTTCTATACTTCAGGCAAGACGCGGAAGGTCGCTTTCTGATGGGAGGACGCGGCACATACAACGACAATTCCACTCTCAAACAAATTGAGCGGTTGAAACGCATTTCTGTTGAACTTTTCCCCCAATTATCTGGAGTTCAGTGGGAATACGAGTGGGGCGGCTTTGTTGCATTGACGAGAGATCACTATCCACACCTGCATGAGCTCACTCCGGGGGTTATGACAGGATTAGGATATAATGGGCGCGGCGTCGCCATCGCTACGGCAATGGGGCGCGTCCTCGCCAAATGGGCGACTGGAACCAAATCAGACGAGCTGGAATTTCCTGTCACCGCCCTCAGACCACTGCCTTTCTCCTTTGCGAAAGAGACTCTGGTCGAAGCAGAAATCCTACGCTTGAAACTCTTAGACAAGTTGGGCCTTTAGAAGGCCAGCAAACAGCGCCGCCTAGCGGTTTTGGGAGAAGAAGCGATAGGTCAACGCGATAGCGGCCAATGAGAGACCTGAGCCGTATCCGATCCAAACGCCGTTGGGTCCCAGTCCAAGCCAAAAGCCCAGCGCATATCCAAGCGGCAAAGCAAAGACCCAATAGGCAATCAGGGTAATGGCGACAGGAACATGATTGTCCATCATGCCCCGAAATGCGCCTAGCATTGTCCCTTGCACACCATCTGCAATCTGCATTGCTGCAATCACAAGGAACATCGATATCGCGAGAGAAACGACCTCTTGGTCATCTGACAGGCTATTTGCCAAAGGGGCACGTCCAAACAAAATTCCAGTGACGACCACGGTCATCCAACCAACAACAACCAACAACGAAGCCAACACAATCGGCTTGAGCCTGTCTTTTTCATCGGCACCAATTGCTTGAGCTACGCGTATAGAAATCGCAATCGAAACGCCTAATGGCACCATGTAAATGACGTCGCTGACTGCCGAAACGATTTGATGGGCGGCGAGCGCGGCGGCGCTGAACCAACCAAGCATAAGGCCGGCAACTGCGTAAGCGGCCCCCTCCCCCAAATAGCCAACGGAGATAATGAAACCTTCTTTGAGCTGCGCTTTGACCTCGGACCTGTCGAAACTCGCGGCTCTCAGAAGGCCTCTCTTTCTTTTCCATACTCGTATGATCACGAGCGCCATTATCAACGGCATTATCTGAGACAACAGACTTGCAATCCCGGCGCCAACAAGACCCAGACCTGGCCAGAAACCAACTCCGTGGATCAAAACATAGTTCGAAGGGATGTTGAAACCGACCGCAAGAAACGCAAGACCAACCCCAATCCAGGGACGGTTCATGGCGTCAAAAAGAGCCTTCAGAGTATAGAAAATCGTAAAGGGCACCAAAAGAAGGCTCATCGCGATCCAGTACCCGCCTATTAGACTGACCACTTCAGGCGGCTGCCCAATCCAAGAGAGAGCAGGCTTAAGGCAGATCATTGCAACAGCGCCAACTGACCCCACGACTAGGGAAACAAAAACCCCGGCGTTTGTTGCTGCTGCCAGCCCTTGGTCACTTGTTTTCCCAAAAGCTTCTGCCATGCGCACACCAATTGCAGACACAAAGCCGTAGAGCGCTGAATAGAAAATGATCAGCACCGAGGCCGTAATTGAGACCGCCGCCAGAGGAAGTGTGCCCAACGGGGCCACCATCACTGTGTCGACGACACCAATCAAAGCAGTAGCAGCAAGAGAAATGACTATCGGAAAAGCAAGCCGCGCAAGGTAACGCGCCTCTTTTAAGATGGCGCCCCAGGATGGCCGAGGCCGCTGCGATATCCGCACTCGCGTCATATTGTGGGGCCTTTCAGTCGAAATTGACTAAGCCGAATCTCCAAGTAATTCTGGAACCAAACGAACAAGGCATCCCCAGGCAGCTTGCTCCGCCTGCTTTCGGCTCAGGCCTTCCGGAGCGAGATGCAATCGTTGCCAATAGCCATCCGTCAATGTCTCCATCCATTCAGCCATTTGATCTGCTGAAATAGCGTCGTCTGCTGAGAGCAGTTCATTCCAGATCAATCTCAAGGTCTCTCTTCGACGTGTCTCAAAATGCTCGGCAACTTCATCATACTGCAGTTGAAATCGAAGCTCGCCCCAAAATGCATACCAAAGGGGTAAGACATCCGGACCACACGCATCAGGGTGGAAGTCAGCTTTTATCAAAGCCCTTATCCTTTCGGCGGGCTTGTCCCCTGCTCGCTTTAAAGAAGCTGTCCAGTGCTCTTCGTAACGCTGGTACAGGTCACGCAGAGTTTCGGTCAGAAGACCTAGCTTTGACTTGAAGTAAAACGCTGCGACACCCTGAGAAAGCTCCGCCTCAGACGCGACTGTTGCAAGCGTCGTTTTTGCCAATCCATGGGTCAATATTGAGCGGCAAGCTGCGTCCAGCAGCTGCCGGCGACGACGATCTGCGTTCTCCTTCCTCTCTTTGCGAGGACGTTTCCGCTCAGCTTCGACCAATTGTCGCTCCTCCTACGAATGCAGCCATCTACAGCGCGCAAAAAAGATGCGTCAATAGCTTGAAATTTATTTGAGCGCTCAAATAAACTTTACGAACGCGCAGACGATCTGTAAACGGGAGAGAAGGGGATGGAGAAATTTGACGGTTGAGAACAGATACGACGTGATTGTGGCCGGTGCTGGTCACAACGGATTGACTACCGCCGCCTATTTGGCGCGCGCTGGCATGCGTGTTTTGGTGGTCGAAAAAAACGACTGGATCGGTGGCGCGGCAGTCAGCCGGTCGCTACACGAGGGTTGGACATACTCGAACTGCTCATACGTATGCTCTCTTCTGCGGCGCGAGATTGTCAGGGACCTCGAGCTACCAAAATACGGACTTCAGGTTATTCCTTATGAAGGCGGCGCGAGCTTTACGCGCGATGGGGATTACTTCGCCTACTATTCCGATCACAACGCACTGAAGCGCGAGATGGCACGTCATTCTGAAAAAGATGCCGACGCATACCGCCGCTATTCGCAAGCCATTATGCGGCAATGCCGTTTTATCCGTCCGTTTTTACTTCGGGACGCACCGGACCCCGCCTCTCTCCATCCGCGCGATCTCGGCGAACTGGCATACCTCGTAAAAAAAGCACATGGGTTGGGTAGTCGGGAGCTCGGTGAAACGCTGAAATTCTGGACAATGTCCATTGGTGACTTCCTGGATGAACACTTCGAAAACGACCTGATCAAGGCCCATTTGGCAGGCTCAGGTATAATCGGAACCGGCCTCGGAGTGTACTCGCCCGGAACGGCCTACGTACTTCTTCATCACTACATGGGTGATATTGATGGCGGCATCGGCGCCTGGGGTTTCGCGCGCGGTGGGATGGGCGCGATTTCGAATGCGATTGCTGCCTCATTCAAAGAGCACGGAGGTACGATTCACACAGGTTCAGGGATTGAGAAAATCCTCAGCAAAGATGGACGCGTTGAAGGCGTAGCTCTCGAGGACGGCAAGATTTTTTATGCCCCTGTCGTTGCCTCAAATATGGATATCAAACGCACTGTTCTGCACCATATTGACGCGGCCGAGTTGCCGGATGACTTCACCAAGGCGGTGCGGAACTTCAAAATTCGCGGATCTTCGGCGAAACTCAACATAGCCCTTGATCGCTTTCCAAATTTCCCTGCAGCGCCCGATCACACCAGCTTCCTCAGGGGTGATTTGCATGCGTCGCAGAGCCTCTTTGAACTTGAAAGGGCATATGACGATTGGAAAGTAGGGCGCTGGTCGGAAAAGCCTTATATCGACATGCTCATCCCAAGCCAGATTGATCCGACTATGGCGCCGACAGGTGCCCACATGATGACGGTTTTCGTCCAATATGCGCCTTATGATCTGGAAGTCGACGGCGTTAGATCTGCCGAGAATTGGGACGACAAACAGCGCAACGCGCTGGCAGAAACTGTACTCGACCAGATGTCTGTGGCGTGTCCCGACATTCGCGAGCGCGTTGTTCATATGGAAGTTCGTTCACCATTGGAAATTGAGCGCGAGGTCGGTTTGACAGAGGGCAACATTTTCCAAGGCGAACTAACTTTTGATCAGCTTTTCTTCAATCGGCCAGTCCCGGGTTGGTCTCAGTACTGTCTACCTATCAAGGGGCTTTATCTGTGCGGTTCGTCTGCCCATCCAGGCGGAGGGGTTATGGGGGCCCCAGGCGCAAACGCTGCCCGCGCTATTCTCAGGAAAGAAACACGGCATGGCCGAATGAAGGGGTATGCCGCATGAACCAATTTGATGCGATTGTCATTGGCGGCGGTGTAAACGGCCTGATCGCCGGAACACTCCTTGGTCGACGCGGCAAGAATGTCTGTATCATTGAGAAATCCGACAGGTTCGGCGGCATGGCGTCTTATTCTGTGGACGGCGGTCCGACCCTTGCACATTCGCTATACAACCTGAGCCCGCGGGCATTGGGTGACATCGGCATAGATCTTCAACACCCTGTCCTGTCCGGCAAACCCGTCTACACGGTCTCTCTGTCTCAGGATGGGCGGCACATCGTCTTCAAGAACGACGGCGTGTATTGGAGCGACGGGACGAAACATCCGGAATCAGATGCCTGGTCTGATCTGACACACCAGTTGATTACGTATGGAGACCTTTTGCGCCAACTCGCCGAGGCTCCACCTCCCGGGGGGCAAAAGGCCATCCTTTCCCGGGGTGCCCTCAACGAGTTTTTGCGTCTGGCAAAACTGGGCATAGGCCTGAAAAAGCTGGGCAAATCTGAAATGCGGCGTTTCCTGCAGGTCGTCTTATCTAATGTCCACGACATTATCCTAGATGACCTGTCGGAAGGACCGGTGGCTGGAATGCTTGCTGCTGATGCAATCTGGGGGACAGCCACCGGTCCAAGATCTCCGGGCACTGTGTTCAATCTGATCTATCGTTTGGGTCACGGAGGGACCATCACTCAACCAGCAGGCGGGATGTGCGCGTTAACCGATTTGATGGTGGAAGCTGCGCAAAAGGCAGGTTGCCTGCTGATGCCGGACACTGAAGTATCCCGCATTCTGTTGGACAACGATGCCGTCTCCGGAGTGGAAACCACCGATGGACGAACCATTACCGCGCCTAATGTGCTCAGCAGCCTTGCCCCGAAACTAACAAGCCGAATGACCGGTCCCTCTGCCTTTGACATCGAAACGATGCGGCGAGTGCGAAATATACGGGCGCGTGGAACAACGGCTAAGGTCAATCTAAGGCTCAAGGATAGCTCCGCCCTGCCCAGCCTGAGTGACGAATTGGTAAACGAACGTCTGATCTGTGCTCCTTCTGTGGAATACGTCGAAGCTGCGTTCAATCCGGCTAAGTATGGTCAAATGTCCAAAGCACCTGTGATTGAAGCTTTCAAAATGCAGACAGCCGACGGAGCAAGCTGGCTATCAACCATAGTGCAATATGCGCCATCTGACCTTGAAGGCGGCTGGACTGAGACTGCTAAGGAACAGCTTGCGGAAATTACAGTCGAAACTCTTAGCCGCGCACTGCCCGGCTTGGGTGATCAAATTGCAGGTAAGCAGGTCATAACACCGGATCAAATCCAAGGCGCAACCGGCGCGCCCGGCGGGCACTGGCACCATGCAGAAATGTCTTTGGACCAGCTCCTGACACTTCGGCCCGCGAACGGGATGTCCAGATACTCCATGGGGCCGAAAGGGCTGTTCCAATGCGGTGCAGCAACGCATCCCGGTGGCGATGTCATGGGGCTCGCTGGTCGCAATGCGGCCTTGGCGGCGCTGGAGGCTCAGCCATGAGCATCTTTACCGATCCAAAACTTGGTTTGATACCCGGGCCGTTTCACAAAAAACTCGAAGAGCAAAATCGCGCACAAAATTGGTACGATTGGGCCGGCTATGCTGCCCCGGGTCTGCTGGACAGCGTCGAGTTCGAGTACTTCGCGCTGCGAAATCAGGCATCCCTTTTCGACATATCACCAATGCATAAATACCGATTGACCGGGCCGGATGCGACCGCGATGCTCAATCGCCTCGTGACACGGGACGTCCGAAAAATCAGCGTTGGTCGCGTGGGGTACGCGGTCTGGTGTGATGAAGAGGGTATGGTCATCGATGACGGGACTCTTTTCCATCTTGGCGACAACGATTGGCGCCTTTGTTGTCAGGAACAAATGCTGACATGGTTACTCGACGCTGCATGGGGTTTTGACGTTTCAGTCGTCGACGAAACTCATAGTGTTGCTGGACTTTCGCTGCAGGGGCCGACCTCTTATGCGGTTTTGGAAGCCGCTGGTTTAGATGTCAGCAAGCTGAAGCCGTTCGATCTCGCTCAAATTGACCACAGTCTCATGATCTCGCGGACGGGTTATACCGGTGACTTAGGTTACGAGCTCTGGTGCGACTGGGACAAGGCAGAAGCGCTTTGGGACAGAATTTGGAAAGGTGGCGCACATCAGGGACTGCGCGCCATTGGATACGAAGCTGTAAACTTGGCCCGCATCGAAGCCGGTTTTCTGACCGCAGGTGTGGATTTTCAACCGGTTCATGCGACCGAACGGTTGCATCGAGGCCAAACACCATTCGAAATTGGTCTGGGTCGGCTCGTCGACTTCAACAAAGGTCATTTCAATGGCCGGCGAGAGCTGCTGTCCAAGCGAGAGAAACCAAGAAGCCTCCTCATGCGTTTCGATGTCGAAGGATTCAAACCCTCGGAAGGGTCGTTGATCTACAATCGACGCAAAAAAGAAGTTGGGCACATAACATCCGGAATTTGGTCGCCGACCGCAAAACGCAACATCGCGTTGGCCCATGTCCGTATGCCGGATGCTGGCCGGTCATCTGGCCTAAAGGCCGAGATCTACACTCTGCAAGAAGGCAAATGGCTCACCAGGATGGCGCGCCTCACTCCTGTCACCAAAGCCTTTTTCGCACCGCCCCGCGCACGAGCTACGCCACCGGCCCGCACCTAAAGGAGAAGCAGACGTGAACACCCTAGGCAATACACCAACCGACGGCGACCTAGTCGCTTGGGATCGCGACCATCACCTACATCCTTGGGCCGGAACCGACGGCTTTGGGTCCGACGAGTACATGCGGGTAAATACAGCGGATGGTATCTACCTCTGGGACGCTGCCGGGAAGCGATATATTGATGGCCCTGGCGGAATGTGGTGCACACAGATCGGGTACGGGCGTCGAGAGATGGCCGATACCATTTCCCAACAGGTTATGAAGATGCCCTACGCGTCGCCGTGGTCGTTTACGACCGAACCTGCGGCCGTTTTGGCGCGAATGATCGCGGAACGTACACCAGGCGATCTGAACACGGTGCACTTCACGACCGGTGGGTCTACGGCCGTTGACACCGCACTGCGGACCGCACTTTTCATGAACAAACGGCTTGGCCGACCAGGGAAGAGGATCGTGATCGGCCGGGAAAAAGGCTACCACGGATCTACCTTTCTCGCTGCGACTGTCACTGGAAAAGAACGTTTCGAAACGAGCTTTGAGAAAGCTCAGGATCTGGTGCGTTTCCTTCCAGACGTGAATCCCTACCACCGGCCAGAAGGCATGAGTGTTGATGCCTGGTGCGACGCCAAAGTTGCTGACCTTGAGAGCCTGATTGCTGAGGTAGGCGCTGACCGTGTTGCCGCCTTTATCGCGGAACCGATCCTGTGTTCCGGCGGTGTTATCGTTCCGCCTCCGGGTTACCACAAGCGCACGCTCGAAATTTGCCGGGCAAACGACATTTTGTACATTTCGGATGAAGTCGTAACCGGCTTTGGCAGGCTGGGCCAGTGGTTCGCCTCAGAAGACGTTTTTGGCATCGTCCCTGACATTATTACATGCGCAAAAGGTTTAACCTCCGGCTATCTGCCGCTGGGCGCCTGCGTAATCTCGGACGCAGTAATGAAACGAATTTCCGAAGCACCGGGCGATGATGTTTTCTATAATGGTTATACCTATTCAGGGCACCCGGTGAGTTGCGCGGCCGCAATCAAAAACATCGAAATCATGGAGCGCGAGGATATTCTGGGACACGTTCAACGCGTCACACCCCAGTTCCAGGAACGCTTACATCAAATAAAGGAAAAATTTCCGATTGTTGGAGATGTGCGCGGTGACGGGCTTCTTGGATGTATAGAATGCCGCCCTGGACTGAACGCCGAGAGTTACGAAGCGCATGTTAAGTTCGGGCAGAAACTGGACGATGCGTGCGAGGAGATGGGATTGCTATTGCGCCCATTTGGAAACATGGCCGTGTTCTCGCCCCCTCTGATCATAACTCCGTCGCAGATAGACAACATGTTCGACATTATGGAAGCCGGGATGGAGCGGGTCAGCAAGGATTACGGCGCATAACGGTCATCGCGCCCATTCAAAGTTCCGGTCAGATCAGGCAGGTTTCCGACCACGGATGTGATGCGGGCAATGCTCTCCGGTTTTCAACACTGGCTGCATAGCGTCCCAGATCTCGATTTGATGTTCAATAAACTCAGCACCATGACGAGCTTCCCAGCCGGCTCGGTTTGGCCCGGTCAATTCCTCCAGCTCAGCAGCTGATACCTGAGCATACCAAGCGTTGCGGTTGACTAACTCCACGTCTTCAAAGCCAGCCAGCTCCATAGCAGCGCGGTACTTAGAGGGCGACGCCATCTGAAACTCCAAGGCTTCCATCTTTACGTAGTGCGCCATTTCCGGCGACAACTCACCATCATGATTGGTCAGCCAGTCAGAAGCAGCGAAATGACCGCCTGGTTTGAGCACACGATAGGCTTCCGCAGCCATCGCTACTTTGTCGGGGATATGGATGATCGAGTCCTTCGAAAACACTACGTTAAAAGTACCATCTTCGAATGGCATTGGACCTGGAGTGACCTGTATGATTTCGACCTTTCCCTCCAGATCCGCCTGCCTAACTCGCTCTTTCGCAGCCGCGCAAACCGGGGCCTCTACATCAATCCCCGTAACTCTAGCGGCGCCGAACTCCCGTGCCATCAACACTGCAATGGCCCCAGATCCGCATCCGATATCAAGGATATGCTTATCTTTCAGATCAATCCCTTTAACAACACGCGCAACTTCTTCAGGGCCTCCCGGTGAAAGAAATCCCTCTCCCCAAAGCTCCTCCAGAAAGCTGATTGCCTGTTGGTCATATAGGATCTCGTCTGACATAGGATTCCCCCGCATCTGATTGTCAGTCAGTCACTGCAGTGAAACCTTTTCTCTCATCTCAGACAAGCTTTATCGCGAAATCGCAGGTCATAGATTCAGCTATAATTGAATGATCATTCAGTCAGTAGACAGCAAGTGATTTGGCTGGTATTCGGAGAAAAGAACGCCTAAAAGGATTTTCTCGCAATGGCTGACACCCTACCGACGCATGCCCAAACCGTGATTATTGGTGGGGGGTCGATCGGCGCGAACACGGCCTATCACTTGACTAAGCTTGGCCATACCGATGTTGTCGTTCTGGAACAGGGACAACTGACATCAGGGACCACTTGGCATGCCGCCGGCCTGATAGTAGCCGGTCTTCTCAAATCCGAAGCTGAGTGCGCTATCTACACGCACGGTCGAGACCTTTATGCGAAACTAGAGAAGGAAACCGGTATATCCACAGGCTTCCGCGACGTTGGATATCTGCAGATTGCAACCAATGAAGAACGCCTGCATGAGATGCGTCGCGTCGCAGCCTTCATGCGGCGTTTTGGGATAAACAACCACGAAGTCTCAGTAAAAGAAGCGCAGGATATGTTCCCTATAGGGGACCTCTCAGACGTCGTTGGAGCGTTCCTCATTCCGGAGGACGGTCGGGCCAACCCGGTGGACGTGACAATGTCTCTGACCAAGGGAGCCAAAAACAGAGGCGCACGTTTCTTTGAAGGTGTGCGGGTTGAAGAGATTTTAGCCAGGAACGGCACTGCGACCGGGGTCCGCACTGCGAACGGTCATACTATAACAGCCGAAAACGTTGTGATCTGCGGAGGCATGTGGTCTCGCCAACTTGGTGCAAAACACGGTGTAAATCTACCGCTACAGGCGGCTGAACACTACTACCTGATAACGGAAAGTATCCCGGGCCTACCTCGCGATCTACCCGTTCTCGAAGACCCTTCCACCTACACTTATTACCGTGAAGAAGTCGGCGGGATGATGTTAGGGCTTTTTGAGCCCGGCGCTGCGGCTTGGAAGCTCGATGGTATCCCGGATGAATGGCAATTCGGAGAGATTGAACCAGATTGGGAACGTGTTGGGCCCGACCTGGAGAAAGCCTATTCGCGCGTGCCTGACACCATGAACTACGGTGTCAAAAAACTATTCTGCGGCCCTGAGAGCTTTACGCCTGATCTTGCGCCGCTTGTTGGCCCGACGGCTGAACTGCGCAATCTCTGGGTTGCATGTGGGATGAACTCACTTGGCATCCTGAATGGCGCGGGTACGGGAATGGTTTTGGCCCATTGGATGGTGGACGGCTTGCCGCCCATCGATGTTACCAGCATCAACGTCAATCGCTTTTCCCGTGAAATGGCGACACCGGCCTTTCGACGCGACAGAACACCTGAGTTGCTGGGAAAGCTCTTTGGTCAGCACTACCACAATGAGAACTACAAAACGGCCAGGAACGTTAAGCGTTCAATGCTCTATGACCGTCTCAAAGCGGCCGGAGCCTTTTTCGGCGAAGGAAATGGTTGGGAACAATCTGATTGGTTTGCTCCGACGCCCGAAGAGGCCAAAGTCGAGAAATACAGTTGGCATCGCCAAAATTGGTTTGAATGGCACGCTGAAGAACACCGGGCAGCACGCGAGGATGTCATCGTAATGGACATGACATCAATGGCGTGTTTCAGCGTCGAAGGACCGGATGCCTGCGCCCTCCTCTCTCGCCTTTCCTGCAATGACGTTGATGTTGAACCCGGTCGCGTCGTCTACACGGCCTGGGTAAATGAACGGGGTGGGTTTGAGGCTGACCTTACGGTTACCCGGCTATCCGATCGGAAATACTGGGTCATCGTGGGAGAAAACTCGGCGGGTCATACCGAGATGCGCATGCGACGGCACATCCTGGACAACGAGAACGTTGTTATTACAGACATCACCGCAGGGCGCTGCCAAATCAACGTTCACGGCCCAAAGTCGCGTGAACTATTGAGCAGAATATCCGGAGCTGATTTGTCGGACGAAGGTTTTCCCTTCATGACGGCGCGTGAAATCGACATCGGGTACGCCGTAGTTATGGCCTATCGCGTGACGTTTATTGGCGAACTCGGCTGGGAACTTCACGTACCGGCCACTCAGGCCATTCAGACCTACGATCTGATTATGGAAGCAGGTCGAGATCTAGGTGTTCGCAATGCTGGAATGCAAACTCTCAACTCCCTACGGCTAGAGAAGGCTTATCGTGATTTCGGAATTGACGTGGACAACACGGACAACCCAATTGAGGCCGGGCTTGGTTTTGCCGTCAAATTGGACAAACCCGGTGGCTTCATCGGCAGGGAAGCACTCGCCACGATCAAGGCGAAAGGCACGCCCAACAACCGGATGTTGCAGTTCCTGCTAAAAGACCCAGAGCCTCTCATGTACGGCAATGAGATGATTTATCTAAACGGCAAGGAAGTCGGATATATTCAAGTTGGTGGGTATGGGCACACGCTCGGTGCTGCCGTCGGCATTGGTTTCGCCGAGATTGACGAACCGTTGACCGCGGACATAGTCGCAACTGGGCATTGGCAGATCGAAATCGCAGACGAGAAATACGACGCGGCAGCCTCGTTAAAGCCGCTCTATGACCCCGGCATGCACAAAATAAAGTGCTGAAGCCATATTGTTCGATGCTTTCGCTCAGACTGGAAAGTGTTTTGGGAAGAACCGCGACAGCGAAAGCATGCAAACATCCCTGAATTCCCGACGATCAGCCACCTTTGGATACAGCATCAAACTTAGCCAGGCCCCGTCTGACATCGCCTCTACAGCACGGGCTGTTTTTTCTGGATCAAGATCGTCGTAGCCGCCGTCGGCAATCAATTCACCACATAGGTGCAAAATTCGATCATATCTTTCGTTGTCGTATTTATTGTGAATCTTCAGATAATTCGGCCGGTATTTTGCTTGCCCCCAAAAGGCAAACCAGACAGCTAAGCGCTTGTGAGTACAGATGCTCTTGTCAAAGTCCGCTTGAATAATCGCAGCCAGTCGATGTGCGGCTGTAGGTTCCGCAGCCTCATAGTATTTGAGCCAATTCTCATAATGTTCTTGCGCAAGGAAACCCAGCGCGGCGTCATACAAAGCTTCTTTGCTGTCGAAGTGATAATTCACCACGCCATGGGACAGATTGGCTGTTTCTGTCACGTGTTTAAGCGTCGTGTCAGAAAACCCGCGTTTCGAGATCGAGTCTATGGCGGCCATGATCAACTGTAAGCGACGAACTTCGGGAGGTTCGGTGCGTCGTTTTTTCTGAAGCTCATGCGTCTCCAATTTAACTCTCCTCTCGTTCAGCCATTTGCCTGTCCAACAAATCCGCCCTCTGTTGTCGGAACATAATTATTGCTGCGATAGCGACACAGATAGCGATCACAAGAATCATGATGGTTGCTAGCGCGTTGATGTCCGGCCTGAGGCCCAGTCGAATGCGCGAAAAGATCAAAATTGGCAAGGTATTTGCGCCTGGGCCGGTAACAAAACTTGCTATGACCAAATCATCGAGAGACAGCGTGAAGGCCAGCAACCATCCGGAAATTAGTGCCGGCGTCAGCTGTGGGATCGTGATGGCCGTCAGAACTTTGAACGGTTTTGCGCCAAGATCGGCCGCCGCTTCTTCCAGTGTTTGCCCCACGCCGGTTAAGCGCGCCTGAATTGTCACCGCCACATAAGCCATGGAAAAGGTGATATGCGCGATCGTAATCGTCGCAAAACCACGCTCAGCAGGCCATCCGATCAGCTGGTTCAACGAGATGAAGAAAACCAGCAAGGACAATCCGGTTATCACCTCGGGCATCACCAATGGCGCGACCAACATGCCGCCGAACAAGGTCCGCCCCTTGAACCGCCCAAAGCGCACCATCGCCAGACCTGCCAAGGTGCCAAGCGCTGTTGCAAAGGTAGCGTTCACAACGGCAATCTGAAGACTGAGCGAAACAGCACTCCAGACTTCGGCAGATTGAAAAAGCTCCTTGTACCAGCGTAACGACCATCCACCCCAAACCGGTACCAGCTTTGAATAGTTGAATGAGTAAATGACCAAAAGGATCATTGGGATGTAAAAGAATGCCAGTCCCAAGGTCAGCATGATGGTTAAGAAACGGGAGCGTTTGGCGTACATCTATTGCTCCTCCGCTGCTTTGCCTTGGTAGTGCTGGAAAACCATGATTGGCAGCACCAGTATGAACAGCAGAACAATCGCAACTGCAGCGGCCACTGGCCAATCGCTGTTTCTAGAGAACTCATTGTAGAGAACCCGCCCAATCATCTGCACGTTGCCGCCACCTAACAGATCGGGGATAACGTACTCGCCGGTCGCAGGGATAAAGACCAGCAGTGAACCAGCGACAATTCCGGGTATCGTCAGAGGCAATGTGATTTTGAAGAAAGTGTTCGTTGGTTTGGAACCAAGGTCGGCGGCCGCCTCGTTCAGGCTGTTGTCCAGCTTCTCCATATTCGCGTACAGCGGCAGGATCATGAACGGCATATAGGTGTAGACGATCCCGATATAGACGGCGAATTCCGTGTAAAGCATGCGGATCGGCTCATCGATCACCCCCAGCGCTATCAGAAGGTTGTTGATCGTGCCTTGATCCGCAAGCAGGCCCATCCACGAATAGACCCGCAACAAGAAAGACGTCCAAAACGGAAGAATGATTGCAAACAACAAGAGCGGCTTCGCGACCGGCCCCGATCGTACAATTGCATAGGCAATAGGGTAGCCAAACAAGAGGCACAAGAACGTACACGTTACTGAAATCTTGAGTGAATTTACGTAAGTGTCAAAGTACAGGCTGTCTTCCCAGATGTAGACAAAATTGTCGAAGACCAGGCGGATTGTCATGATCCCGTCGCCTGTCCACTCAATTAAACTTGTGAATGGCGGGCTCGCAATCGCCAGTTCAGCTAAGCTTATCTTTGCGACAATGAAGAATGGTGCCAGAAAGAATACAAGCAACCAGAAGAACGGTATGACGGTGACGATCTGACGCCATCTGCTCTGGATACGCCGCATCACTAAACGGATCATGGGTTGTCGTTCAACCTGCGGCGGTTCGGACATATCCTCGGTAAAATCCGTCATGAGTGGAGCAACATGGCGCTAGACGGATCCCAGCTGATATTCACCTTGTCTTCCCAGGTTAATCGTTGCGCAGCATGCGTCGGACGAGACTGGTTGGGCTGAGTGACGTCGAAGATTTCGCCATTGGGAAGCCTTACTTTGTAGATCGATGTCTCTCCCAAATACCCAACATCGTCGATAACGGCCGCTGTCTGGTTCGCGCCCTCAGCAATTGTATCAGATTTCTCAAGTCGAATTTTCTCGGGCCTCAGCGCAACCCAAATCTTGCTGCCAGCCTTAACAGAATGACCGTGATCAATATAAACTTCGCAAAACTCGGTTTCGACCCGAACATGGTCGGCCCCATCCTCGGTCACCCTGCCCTCAAAAATATTTGCTGATCCGATAAAGTCAGCCACAAAGCGGGATTCTGGAAACTCGTAGATCTCTGTCGGAGTTCCAATCTGTTTGAAGCGACCCGCGTCCATAACGGCCATTCGCGAAGACAGGGTCATTGCTTCTTCCTGATCGTGAGTCACGACGATGAACGTGACGCCGACCTTGTCCTGAATGTTGGCAAGCTCAAACTGCGTTTGCTTACGCAGTTTTTTGTCCAGAGCAGCCAAAGGTTCATCCAGGAGCAGCAACTTGGGACGTTTGACCAAGGCCCGCGCCAATGCAACACGCTGGCGTTGCCCACCGGACAATTGTTTAGGTTTTCTCTTTTTGAAATCTTCCAACTCAACAAGCTTGAGGATGTCGTGAACTCTGTCCGCAATGTCTAGCTTGGGGACATGGTCTTGCTCCAACCCGAAAGCCACGTTTTTTTCGACGGTCATATGCGGAAACAGCGCATAGCTTTGGAACATCATATTGGTCGGACGTTCGTAAGCTGGCACATCGGCCATATCGACTCCGTCGATAGTGATTGTACCACTGTTCAAATCCTCAAACCCAGCAAGCATTCGAAGTAGTGTCGACTTTCCACATCCAGATCCGCCTAAAAGGCAGAATAACTCTCCTTTGTAGATATCCAGATCAACGTTATCGACAGCAGTCACTGCACCGTATTTTTTGGTTACGCCTCTGATTTTGACCAGAGGTTCCTGTTCTTTTTGATCGAGCCATGGTTCTGGGCTGACAGCCGTGGAAACAGTCAATTTGGGCCTCTTAGTCTGCCAGTCGGGATCTGGGGATGCAGTAGCGAACCGGTCTGGTCCGCTACTTCATTTGCCAGTGTGAGTGGATTTAGTTTCCGGCCTTAAAGTCAGTCCAGGTACGTGTCTGCAAGCGCTCGACCTTGGGAGGAAGAACGGCAGTCGTGTACATCTTGGCAACCTGATCCGATGTTGGGAACGCGGCTGGGCTGGAGGTTACAGCCTCATCAACCATGGGCTTGGCCGTCAGGTTGGCGGTCGCATACCAGGTGAAGTTACTATCATTGGCCGCAACCTCGGGGCGCATCATATAGTTCAGGAAAAGATGAGCGTCTTCTTTGTTCGCGGCGTCTTCCGGGATCAGCCAACCATCAATCCACAGCTGCGCTGTACGATCACCTTCGGGCAGGAAGAAGTCTAGCACTACACCAGTGTCGGCTTCCGCTGCGCCAGACATGGCAAGGAGACCGTCAGGGCCCCATGTGGTTGAGACACAGAACTCTTTCTGAGGCATCCGTTGATAAGCATAGTTATCGAAGGTTTTGATGTATGGCCTGATTTCCGCCAACATCTCCCCAACCTTCTCATAGTCTTCCTTGTTTGTGGAGTTCGCATCCAGGCCCATATGCGCTAAAGCCATCGGAATGATGTCGCCCGGGGAATCCAGGAATGAAACTCCACACTTGGACAGCTCTTTCATGTGAACAGGATCGAAAACCATATCCATCGAGCCTATGGGGGCATCTGGATACGTCTCTTTCACCAATTCTTCGTTGTATGTGACGCCGTGCGTTCCCCACATATAAGGAATGAAGTGTTGGTTGCCTGGATCCCATTCACTTGACAACTGCTCCATGATTGCCGGGTCGATGTGCTTGATATTGTCCAGCTTCGACATATCCAACGGTGCAACAATTCCCGCCTTAATCAGACGAGCCGTATCACTGCCGGCATGACTAACCACATCATATCCGCTGTTTCCCGCGAGTAGCTTGGCATCAATTGCTTCGGCAGAGTCATACGGATCATAGATCACCTTGATACCGTATTCTTTTTCGAAGTTCTCGATTGTGTCTTCAGCGATGTATTCTCCCCAATTCGTAACCTTCAACACACGCTCTTGCGCGTAAGCCGATCCCGAAACTGCAGTAGTAGTTGCTGCTATAACTGTAATTCCGGCGATTTTCCTGATTGAGTTCATAACTTCGCTTCCTCTCCCTGAGTGGTGGCTGAATTTGTCTTGCCTTGTTTGCTAGTCTGTCTTCTCGAATGATCGCGCCTGCGTTGCGGGCGCGATCACCAAGCACCCCATTCCCCCAAGTCGCTATGTTTTTATCTGACTGGTCATTCAGAACGGTAGTCCGCTGAAATCTGCACTGTCAAGCTTGGCTGAATGAATTTTGATCATATCTCTACGTATCACTGGTTTTGCACCTGATTTTTGAGCAGGTAAATCGAAAACCATCGACCAAGGAAACCTCACAGGCGTGACTAGCAGCACATTTCTGAATGATCATTCAGTCAGAAAAAGTTGACGAGCAAGTCAATTTAAGCGACACCTACACTCAGTCGAAGAGTGGCGGATCCAGCAAGGCCAAATTTTCACTCCTGGATACTGTCCCCATCTGAGACCCAAACTGACCAAACCAAAACTATGCGGGTTGTTCCGATGCGCGACGAAGTAAGAAACACAGAAATTCCTACCAATTGGGACCGTCGCGGGTTGCCCGGTTGGTGCTATCACAGCAATGCCCTTCTTGAACTTGAGAAGAGCGAACTTTTCAAAACGCATTGGCAAATCGCGTGCCATGTTTCGGATGTTCCGGAACCCGGTAATTTTCTATGTTTTGACATGTGCGGTGAGCGCGCCCTGATCTTGAAGGACAGCAACTCGGACATCCGCGCGTTTCTAAACGTTTGTCGTCACCGCGGTTCTCGGCTGGTCTCGAAAGAGCAAGGAAAATGTGCAAACGCTCTAGTCTGCCCATTTCACGGCTGGGTTTACAATCTTGATGGAACGCTACGCGGCGCCGCCCGTCCGGAGTCGTTCCCCGATCTAGACAAGCACGAGTTTGGCCTGAAAGAGATTGAAATGGAAATCTGGCAGGGTTTTGTCTTCGTCCGATTCAAACCTGGACCCCAGCCATCAGTAGCCGAACTGCTAGCCCCGATTGAACAGGAAGTCTCTGCCTACAAAATGGCCGAACATGTCCCGACGGACGGAATCTGGACCGAGGAGACTCCTGTAAACTGGAAATCGATCAGAGATGTCGACAACGAAGGGTATCATGTCCCGCTCGCGCACCCTGCCCTTCAGGATCTGTATGGCTCGACCTATTCAGACGAACCATATGTCGATGGTATCTCACGTTCTGACGGAAAATTCACTCCGACAAAGGGCCGGAGGTGGGCCGTTCGCAACTACAAGAAATTCACTAAACCACAGCCTCACCTGCCAGAACACTTGCACAAAACTTGGCTTTACTACGGCATTTTTCCAAATGCGGTCATAGCCGTCACACCTGAGACGACCCTCTTTTATCAAGAGTTTCCGATCACGACGGATAAATCCATTCTACGGAGCGCGACATACCGAAACCCGAACGAAGACCGCCAACAAAGAGCGGCACGCTACCTTGCCGCCCGGATTGATCGAGAGACAGTGGAAGAAGATATTCAGCTCACGATATGGTCCAATGAAGCCATGGCTTCGGAGGCGTTTGAAGGCTTCTATCTTTCTGATCTCGAGTACGGCGTGCGCTCTCATCATGACCATCTCAGGAACATTCTGCCAATCTACAACTCTGAATCAGCGCCTGGAGAAGATGAAGTTGCCGCGTTGAATGATGCGATGTCCGCTGAGCCGAAATCGTGACTAAAGGTATATTCAAAGTGGAGGAAGCAGAAGCTCAAACGCAGTTCCTGGTAACAGCCATCGGAAAACCTGGCTCTGGCGCCACAAGATATGCTGCCGCGATGTATTTTTTTAAGAGCGGCGAGCTTTCTGCCGAGATGCTGGAAATCTACCGAAGATGCAGCAAGCTTGACACGGAAGATCCGCTCGATCTGGCTGGATACGAGGGCGTTTCAATTCCAGAATTCGTTTGCAATCTAAACTCAAGAACCAATCAATGACTGCTTCCGCGCAAACGACAAAATCCTTGGATAACTCAAATCCTTGTAAATTCTCAAAATGTAAGGAAAGCGCAAACCCACTCCGAAAACCATCTCTCATGCCAATCTCATTTCTGGAGCGAAAGCATTGAAAGTTCACGACTTTGACGTCGTTGTCGTTGGCGCCGGAGCAGCAGGAATTGCAGCTACTCACGCTCTCAAATCCGCGGGACTCTCAGTAGTCTGCATCGAGGCATCCAACCGCGTCGGGGGGCGCACACACACGGACACGGAAATCTTTGGCGTCCCGTTCGACATGGGTGCGCACTGGATGCACACCGAACATGCAAACGCTCTGAAAGCTCCAGGTCTCGCACTCGGCCTTGATCTCTATGCAGCCCCAGACAACGCGGTGACATATGGCTTGGAGGATGACGCTGTTCTGTGGGACGAAGTCGACGAGCTTCATAGCGCGATCACTGAAGCGGCGCGCATCGATGCAGAAATTGAAGCAAGTACCGGAATTCCAACAGACCGGTCCTTGGCAGACATTTGGCAGAACAAAGGGCATTGGTCGTTCACGGCAGCGATGACATTTGCCTTGTCGATTGCCAGAGATTTGCCGGATACATCTCTGCGAGACATCAGTGCCTGGGAGGGCGGAGACGATTGGTTTTGTCGCGAAGGCTTCGGACACCTAATTGCATGCACTGCAAAGGGGCTGCCAATTAAATTGGCCACTCCGGTCACAGAAATAAAATCTCTCACTGAAGGGGTGCAGATAACTACGGCCACTGGCAAGATCAAAGCTCGAACCGTAATTGTTACAGTTTCCGTTGGCGTCCTAGCCGAAGACATCATCCACTTTGATCCCCCGCTAGAATCCGACCGACGCTCAGCGCTCGAGCTCATCACTATGGGAGACTACAATCACGCTGGCCTCCTTTTCCGCTCCGGAGCTTTGCCAGTGCAACCCGATACTTGGTTGACGTACCACTTAGAACCCGACGCCAACGGGGTAGCCCGCGGAGGCGGTTTTCTTTGCAACATCTCAAACACCGGCCTTACCAGCTTTGAAAGTTCTGGAAGCTTTTCCAGACTTTTGCAGGACGCGGGGCCTGAAAGCGCCATAGAGCACGCGCTCGAAACATTGGTTGGCTTTTTCGGCACAACAGTCAGAAAAGCCTTCATCAAAGGCCACGCTACCGCTTGGCGAAATGAACCCTATGTGCGTGGTTCTTACGCTGGAGCCAAGCCGGGAGGCCACAACAAACGCGCTGTCTTACGCCAGTCTCATGCTGAGCGGGTGCACTTCGCCGGTGAAGCTACACATCCTAACCAACAATGCTCGGTCAGCGGAGCCCACCTAGAAGGATTAAGGGCCGCGGAAGATGTGTTGGCGCAGCTACGCTGAACACCTGGCGATCAACTTGCTCCAGCAAGTGGAACAGTCTTAGAATTTCGAATGAACCTTTGACTATAAGTCACAAGGCCAAGTTCATCTTTCGCATGCTCCGCGACCAGTTCAGGGTAAGCTAGCTGCCCTTTGGCCGGGCCACCTGATGCGGCTGTGCGGCCCTTCAGAGGAGACATTCGCCACGAGCGCTATATCTAATTCAACTCGAACTCTTGGATTGCCGGACTTTTGCCTGTCGTCGTATTGAGAACAGACACGCATTTGGCGACATCTCTAAATGAAACGATGACTTCTGCTGAACCCATACCTCAATCTCCGGATCGCACCCTTGTCGGCGTTGCGCTGATGCTGGGGTTTTGCCTAACCGCTCCTTTGCTGGACGTGTCTGCGAAACTCGCGTCGACCAGTGTGCCAGTTGGGCAGATTACGGCTGCTCGGTTTGTGGTGCAATGCGCGCTGATGGCGCCTTTCATCTGGATAATGGGACTGTCGTTGCGCGTGGCGAAAGGTCAGGTGATGGTGCTGGTTTTCCGCTCATTGCTGTTGGTGTTCGCAACATTTTGCTTCATTGCCGCAATCCGGGTGATGCCCCTTGCCGATGCGCTGGCAATCGTGTTCGTTGCCCCTTTCATCGTCTTGTTGGTCGGCAAGTTCTATCTTGGTGAAGACGTCGGCCCGCGTCGCGTCGGAGCGGCGCTTGTGGGGTTTGTCGGGGTGTTGTTCGTCATCCAGCCCAGTTTCGCAGCTTTCGGCGCGGTTGCCATTATTCCGCTTGGCACAGCAGTTGCCTTCGCTTTCTACATTCTTTTGACCCGGGGGTTGTCGCGTCGGGTGCACCCTGTGACCCTGCAATTTCACACCGGCCTGATCGCCAGCCTGTTTTGCATTCCAGCTCTAATTGTTGCGCAAGGTTCCGGCTCTGATTTGTTTGATCCCGTTTGGCCGACAGACATCGCGTTATTGTGGCTTTTAGGCGCTGGCTTTTTCGCGACGGTGAGCCACATGATGATGACATATGCGCTGTCTTTTGCGCCTTCCGTCACGCTGGCACCGCTGCAGTATTTTGAGCTGCCGGTCGCGACCTTGTTCGGCTATCTTGTCTTCAATGACTTCCCGAACACGCTTAGTCTGCTTGGCATTGCCATCATCATCGGTGCGGGGCTGTATATGATACATCGTGAAAGGGTGGCGGCCAGACAGTTGGTCGCCGTGCGTGCCGTGCCTCCAATCTAAGGCTATACGCCCGGTGCTGTAGACAAATTCGAACCAGTCTCAGTTTGCTGCGGAAACCGCAAACCTATCCGGAACAAAGTTGACGCCACTCGCTAAGAGCGGCGGCGCGGGTCAGCTTGAAGGTGTCTCGACTGGCTAGCGATCTTTCCTGGTTGAAGTGGTTGTAGACAGAGGAATGGACGGAGGCGAATTTCTGTAGACTTCGCATACGCCTGAACCGTTGCATGGCGCGTTCTCTTCGTCGGAACGGCAGGTGCGAATTCTCAACGCGGTTGTTGAGCCACCTTCCCGTCTGTTGTTTTTCGAGCGCGCCCAGCTCTCTGAGCGCGGCTCTGTATGAGGCGAAGCGATCTGTGACGATCTCTTCGGCGCAACCGTGCCGCTTCATCAATTTCGTGAGGAATTTCAGTGCCGCAGCTTTGTTTCGGCGTTTGGTGACAATGGCTTCCAGCACCTCGCCTTCATGATCAACGGCCCGCCAGAGGTAGTGTCTCTTGCCATTCACCTTCACGAAAACCTCGTCCACGTGCCACTTCCATTTGGAGAACGCGCGCAGGTGCTGGACACGCTTTCTTCGAATCTCAGCAGCAAGAATAGGGCCAAACCTGTTCCACCAATATCGTACAGTTTCGTGGCTCACGTCGATGCCTCGCTCGTGCAACAAGTCTTCGACATTTCGAAGCGAGAGCGGGAAACGGATGTACAGCATCACCGCAAGGCGGATGATCTCTGGGCTGGTTTTGAAGTACTTGAAAGAGGCAGGTCTGGTCATGGACAAAAGCTATGCAACACCACTGCCCCGCTCAACCCAAGTTCTTCTGACAAGATCCTGCCCCGCTCAAGCAAAGTTCTTCTGACAAGACCGTCGCTAGATTTATGGTCGGTCAAAGGTTTTATGGGCTTAAGCTGTACCGTCGGAAATTAATCGGCTTTGGGCTACAACGCGCTCAAAGCGGGCCTTCACGTAAGAGACATCAAATGCATAGGTCCGCTGTCCACGATTAGTTTGGGGCTTCATTTCGTTGTCGTAATATGTATCTGAAGAAACCGACGAAACGGGTTTCAATGTTGCTTAGTGGTGCTGACCCCCGGCACCGCCTATTGTTCATAATCAGAAACAGAATTTAACGGCAGGAGGGTCGAGTGCATAGCATCTCTGATCGAAGTATGTTCGCCACCAAATTGGCTGAAGAAGCAGGTGCATTGGCTATAAAATATTTTGGCAATAGAGACACTCTGGTGGTGGATGCAAAGGGTGCTCAGGATTGGGTCAGCGAAGCCGACCGGAATGTCGAGACGTATGTTCGCGAAAAAATAGCCGAGGCCTATCCCGATGACGCAATCTTCGGAGAGGAGCACGCTGCGAAATCAGGGTCCAGCGGGTTTGACTGGGTAATAGACCCAATTGACGGCACCACGAACTTCGTAAACGGCATTCCGGCGTGGACGATCGTCCTGGCGGTTGTTTCAGAGGGACAAACACAAATCGGTGTCATTCACGAGCCGAACGTGGCTGAGACCTATGTCGCCATGCGGGGGGCGGGAGCAACGCTCAACGGGCAGCCAATGCAGGTCGCATCAGGCGTCGATATGGCAAGCGGGACCGTCTCGGTCGGATATTCGAACCGCATCGAAGCGGCAAAGGTGATACCAATCATTTCAGCCATCATCGAACGCGGGGCCATGTATCATCGCAATGCAAGCGGCGCGCTGTCGCTTGCCTATGTCGCAGCAGGCCGGCTGTTGGGGTACGTCGAAGAGCATATGAACGCGTGGGACTGTCTTGCCGGTCAGCTGTTGATCACAGAGGCGGGCGGCGTCGTCGAAGAACAGGACGCGAATGAAATGATCCGCGATGGTGGCCGTGTCATTGCCGGTACGCCAAAGATCTTTGATGATCTCAAAGCAATTTGCGAGAAGGCGTGGCACGTCTGATTTGCGTCAGGCGATAGCCCGCCAGCCGGGGTTGCAGCACAGCGTGTCCAAATCAGCGCTCCAGAAATGCCCCTGCCCAGGCTGGTCGTGCTGGCGATCAATCCGCACCCCGGAGAGATGACACCACAGCAGCGTCCCAACCGCGCCGTGGGTTACGATGGCAAGATCACCACCATCGTGCGCGTCCATGATTGACGTGACTGCCCCGACAATCCGGGCCTGAGCATCTGTCGCGGTTTCCCAGCCGCGAAAGCTCACATCGGGTGCAGCGAAGAATGCATCGGCGGCGGCTTCGAACTGGTGCGGTGGCAAGAAACCGGTGGCACTGCGGTCATTTTCGCCCAGCGCCGGGTTTACCTTCACCTCAAGGCCGTGCGGTTTGGCCAGGATCGCAGCTGTCTGTTCTGCCTTGCGTTCGGTGCTGGACCAGATGGCGCTGACCGAGGCCATGATCGGCGCATTTGCAAATGCTTCGGCCCGGGTGCGGCCCACCTCACTCAGTTCCCAGTTGGTGATTGCGATCTCTGGGTTCACGACCACTTCCGGGTGCGAAATGATAACGAGTTTCGGCAATGTCAGCCCTTCGGCAGCAAAACCGGTCCCCGGTCTGCAAAGGCCATTTTGACGTCAGCGCCCGGTTGCAACGGATCATCCACGTCGTCCTGCACGGCAAACACCTGTCCGAATGCGCCGGTCAGCGTATATTCCATGCGCACGCCGACATAGGTAGCTTTGGAGACTTTTGCCGGGATGCCGGTTTCGTATCCGATCAGGATGCGGGACGGACGCACCGCCAGCGTTGCCGGACCCACGGGCAAATCGCGAGAGGGCAAGCTGTGGCGGTGACCTTCGATGTCGATTGTCGCCTGATCGCCATCGAATTCGACGATTTTGCACTCGATCAGGTTCGCTTCACCGATGAAGTCAGCCACGAAGCGGTCGATTGGTGCGTCATAGAGTTGCCGTGGTGTGCCGATCTGGGCGATGGCGGCGTTACGCATGACGACGATCTCGTCGGACACGGCAAGCGCTTCCTCCTGATCATGGGTTACATAGACAACCGTCAGTCCGAGGTCCCGCTGAATGGAGCGAATGTCTTCGCGCACCTGTCGGCGCAGTTTGGCATCGAGGTTCGAAAGGGGTTCGTCAAAGAGCAGCACCTGCGGTTCCAGCACCAGCGCGCGGGCGACTGCGACACGTTGTTGCTGGCCTCCTGACAGCTCGCTAGGCAAACGGTTGTCGAAGCCCTTGAGGCCCACCAGTTCCAACCCTTTGAGCGCGCGCGATCTGGCCTCGCTCTTAGCAAAGCCGGAGAATGTCAAACCGTACATCACGTTTTCCAGCACGCTCATATGTGGGAACAGGGCGTAAGACTGAAACACCATAGACACATCGCGATCGGTCGCGGGCAGCTTGGTCACGTCGCGATCGCCAATCACGATCCTGCCCGAGCTGGCCATCTCCAGACCGGCAATCATGCGCAGCGTCGTTGTTTTGCCGCAGCCCGATGGTCCCAGCAGCGTCACCAGTTTACCTGCTTCCACATGCAGGTCGATGTTGTCGACGGCCACGACATCTTTGCCAAATACTTTTGACACTCCTTCGAACCGAACCGGCGCGGCTTTACTAGCAATGTTGGTATCCGTCATGTCGTTCTTTCCGCTCCGATCTGGGTGCGCCGTCCGATCTGCACGCGGCCCACGAGGAATTGCAAAAGCCCTACAGATGCCAGCATCACGAAGATCAGCGTGGTGGAATAGGCGATGGCAAGGCCGTAGTCATTGTTCTCGACGCGCCCGATGATGTAGCTGGTCGCCATGTCGTATTCGGCCGATACCAGAAAAATGACTGCCGAGATCGCGGTCATCGCGCGGACAAAACTGTAGACGAGTGCCGCTAGGATGGCGGGCTTGAGCAGGGGCAGGATCACGCGTCGGAACGTCTGCCACGAGTTTGCACCCAGAGTCAGCGAGGATTCATCAAGCGACCTGTCCAGTTGCGACATGGATGCAATGCCCGCACGCACGCCGACGGGCATGTTGCGGAAAATGAAACTGATCACGAGGATCACACCAGTGCCTGTGATTTCAATCGGGGGAACGTTGAAAGCCAGGATGTAGCTGACCCCGATGACGGTACCGGGAATGGCGAAGGACAGCATCGTTCCGAATTCGAAGGCGTTTTTTCCGGAGAAATTTTGGCGCGTGAGCAAGTAGGCGGTCACCAGTCCTACAGCTGCCGTCAGCGGAGCCGCTATGGCCGCAATGCTGATGGTGGTCCAGAAACTGTCCCATGCGGCACCCGTCCAGCGGATACCTTCCTCTTCAAAGCGAACTGAGAAGGCGGTGAAATAGTGTTTGAAGGTGAGCGTGTTGTTGACACCCCAAAGCTCAACGACGCTGCCGTAAATGATCATGCCGTACACAACCGCTGTAAACAGCGCCCAGATGGTCGCGATGGCCAGCACGGGTATTGCCAGCCCATTGGGCATCAGCGGATGCACCCCGGCGTCCCCCTTGCCGGAAACGGTGGTGTAGCTTTTCGTACCGAGCCAGGCGCGCTGTGCGTAAAAAGCAGACAGCGTGAAGAAGAGCAGTACCATGGCCAGCACGGCGGCCCGACCCTGATCATATTGCGCGCCGACGATGGCAAAGAATATCTCGGTCGACAGAACGTCAAAATTACCGCCTAGAACAAGCGGGTTGCCGAAGTCGGCCATGCTTTCGATGAAGCCGAGCAGAAATGCATTCGCCAGACCGGGTCTCATCAGGGGCAGCGACACCGTTCGGAAGGTTTGCCACCTATTGGCGCGCAGCGTTTGGGCGGCTTCCTCCATCGACGGCGACACGCCTTCGACAACACCAATCAGCACCAGAAATGCGATGGGAGTGAAGGCCAGCGTCTGGGCGATCAGGACGCCCGGCATTCCATAGAGCCACCGCGACGGTTGCACGCCAAAAAGATCAGCGAAAAAGACTGTGACCGACCCGGACAAACCGAAGAGTAGGATCAAGGCCAGCCCGATTACGAAGGGAGGCGTGATTATTGGCAAAACAGTCAGCGCGCGCATCCCACGCTTGAACCGAAACCCTGACCTGGTGACCACAAGCGCAAAACAAAGTCCCAGAACCGTGGTGATCAGGCCGACGAGAATGGCCAAAAAGAGGGAGTTCCACGCGGCGCCGCATTTCGCACCCCAAAAACACCCCAATCCCCAGAGACGATCATCAAAGAACTTCGAGGCAAAAACAGATACCGAATAGGCGCCGTCTTCGGTCACAAAGGCCGAAAACAGCATGTTGGCAATTGGAAAGAACACGAAGGCGGTGACAATTGTAATGACACCGCCGATGGCGCTGACGACAAACACATCGCCGTTGACTGCACCGCGCGCCGCGATGCCCTGCGTGAGCAGGAACAGGAAGGCCGACGCACAGAACATCGCGCCATACCCCATGCCGAACTGTCGGATTTTTGGCGCGCCAAACAGGGCCTTGAGCCAGTCGAAGTTGAAGCCGCGAATGCCGATCCCGAAGCCTTGCGCAATCAGCCAGCCGAAGCCCAGTGCACCCGCAAGTATCAGGATCTTAGCGTAGATCGGATCAGATTTAGGTTTCCCAAGCACCAGAATTGGCAATGCCAGCGGTATCAGCAAGGGTGCAAGCCAGAGCTTTTCACCCTGCCCGATCAGAAATAGAGCGGGCGCAAAATCTTCGTCATACGGATAGCCGTTAAAGAGCCATTCAAATGACCAAAGGCCATCCTCAACCATGTACCATGGCAGCAGGACGTAGCCGACCCACCCGACAATGATCCAGAAGATCAATACCGGGTGGGTCCTGGTTTTCGCAGTGTCAGTCACTTACTGCGGCAGAACCGAAACGTCTTCGTCCCACTTTTGCAGCAGACGCTTACGTTCATCAGAGGAGCCGTACTTTTTGAAGTCGTAGTCAATCAGCTTGATCTGGCTCATATCCGGGGCGCTTTCAGATGTTTGCGCACCCTTGTTGGACGGAACCTGGAAGGCATTGACTTCAAGCGCGAGGTTTTGCGCTTCGGCGCTCAACGCCCAGTCGTAGAACTTTTTGGCTTCTTCTTCGTTGCGAGCGCCTTCAATGATCGACATCGAACCGATCTCGTAACCAGTGCCTTCGCACGGGGCGACAACCTTTACAGGGAAGCCCGATACCGCCTGCTTGACAGCGTCATGCATGAAGACAATGCCTATCGTGTTCTCGCCACGACCCGCGGCCTTGATGGGCGCCGAACCGGATTTGGTGTACTGATTTATGTTGGCGTGAAGGCCTTTCATGAACTCAAAGCCCTCGTCCTCGCCAAAGATCTGCACCATCGACGCCAGCGTCGTGTAGGCAGTTCCGGACGAATTCGGGTTCGCCATCTGAACGTGCCCTTTATACTCAGGCTTGAGCAGGTCCTTCCAGCAGGCGGGTTCAGGCAGGTTGTTGGCCGCCAGGAGGTCAGAGTTGTAGCCATAGCCCAACGCACCCGAATAGATACCGATGGTCTTGTTGCCAGCACTTTCGGCCTGTGAAATTGCCCAGTCATGCAACTGGTCACGCATGGGCGAGACATATTCCATAGTTAAACCTTCTTCGGCGGCTTGAAGGTGCGGGTCACCAGTGCCGCCCCACCAGACATCTCCTTTTGGGTTTGAGCTTTCCGCACGGATTTGCGCAAAAGTCTCGCCAGAGGATTTGCGAGTCATGTTCACGTCAATGCCGGTGGCGTCCTCGAAACTGCGCGCCATCAGCTGGCACCAGTCTTCCTGCGCCGAACAGTAGAATGTCAGCTTGTCGGCTTGCGCAGCACCCATGGAAGCGGCGAATGCGATCAGTGAGCCAGCAAGTGTGTTTGTCAATTTTTTCAAAGTCTTTCCTCCCATAACTATCCAGCTTCCAGCTTTGAGCCGGGAACTGTCATGTCACCTGTGAGGGCGGCCACGCTTAATTGTGGCATCTTCTTATTTCACCGGTCTCGGTACGGCTTTTCCTCTTTGTGACTATGTAAGTCTGACCACTCTAACACTTGTTTCGCAAGGATTTTTGCAGAGCGACAAAATCAGTGCGATCCAAACGAAGCACCATTGCAAGCATTATTCAAAGGAAGATCGCAAGCTCACCCATAGCCTTCGAATGCGCGGAGCTTGATACTTGCGCCAATTGGCGAATGTGTTCTGGGCAATCAGATGGTCTAGCGATCATACAGATTTTGCCGCGAATGTTGAAAGCTAGCTTCCGATTTTGACCCCACTTGTGATGTGTGGGTTCACGCAGTGAGTGCGTTCTCATCGCGCTACTTGACCGAGGAAATTTACCCTCCGAACGTCAACAATGGGCTCGAGCGGACCTTCGCTGCAGTTGGCCCTAACGGCAGCTTTGCGCTCCATCGCAGACGTTCGAGGTCGAAGACTTGATATCCAGCCCAAGGTCGCTGGAAAACGCCCTCGCTGGCGTCAGAACCGCATGCGATCTTCCCTTCTTGGTCGTTCGGGTCGATAGTTGCCTTGGCGGCGGCCGGTGTAAGGATCTGTATCGAGATACGTCCCTTGCCTTCGACGCATGTATTCAGCGAACTGGGTCAGGGCATCTACCTGATCATCTTTGACAGCATCCGGAAACGCCAGCAGTTCCCTACGGAACTCATCAAACCAGGGCTTGTCCGTAGGGATGACTAACTTACCAGATTTTATCCAGTCGGTCTGTGGGATGAAACGGTCCAGTTTGTCGGTGACCACGTTGACGGGCATGTAAACACCTGCAGCGGTGCGTTTCAATTCATCCAAAAGGTGGATACCCATCGCCGAGGACTCGATCAAGACCCGGTCCGCGCGCCACTGTTTGCGCAATCGAAGAACAGCGTTGCGCACCTCAGTATAGTTCGTTCGAGCCCGAAAGGTGCTGTCAGACTAATTCGAACCAGTCTCAGTTTGCTGCGGAAACCGCGAACCTATCCGGAACAAAGCTGACGCCACTCGCTAAGAGCGGCGGCGCGTGTCAGCTTGAAGGTGTCCCGGCTGGTGAGCGATCTTTCCTGGTTGAAGTGGTTGTGGACCGAGGAATGGACGGAGGCGAATTTCTGCAAACTTCGCATGCGCCTGAATCGTTGCATCGCGCGTTCGCGTCGTCGAAACGGCAGGTGCGAATTCTCGACGCGGTTGTTGAGCCACCTGCCCGTCCTTTGTTTTTCAAGCGCGCCCATTTCTCTGAGCGCAGCCTTGTAGGAAGCGAAGCGATCTGTGACGATCTCTTCGGCGCAACCGTGTCGCTTCATCAATTTCTTAAGGAATTTCAGTGCTGCAGCTTTGTTTCGGCGTTTGGTGACAACGGCTTCCAGCACCTCACCTTCGTGATCAACAGCCCGCCAAAGATAATGCCGCTTGCCATTCACCTTCACGAAAACCTCGTCAACGTGCCACTTCCATTTGGAGAAGGCGCGCAGTTGCTGCACACGCTTTCTTCGGATCTCCGCAGCAAACACCGGCCCGAACCTGTTCCACCAATATCGGACAGTTTCGTGGCTCACGTCGATGCCTCGCTCGTGCAACAGATCTTCGACATTCCGAAGCGAGAGAGGGAAACGGATGTACAGCATAACCGCCAAGCGGATGATCTCGGGACTGGTTTTAAAGTATTTGAAAGACGTGGGTCTGGTCATGGGCAAAAGCTACGCAACCACCCTGCCCGCCTCAAGCAAAGTTCTTCTGACAAGACCCCGTGTCCTGCTGGAAAACTACTATCCGCCAGGAGCGCTCGAACAGGCCATCGGCAACTTCATCGATCACTACAACCACAACCGATACCACGAGAGCATCAGCAATCTGACACCCGCCGATGTCTATTTCGGTCGAGCCGAAACAATCCTCAGACGAAGAAAGGAAATCAAACACCAGACAATCCAGAAACGCCGCTTGCTGCATCATCAGAACGCGGCGTAGATAGAAACTACAGCGAGCCTGATCCACCAAAACCAATCAAACGCTCGTGTTCCAAATCATTCGATGACGGACACCCCCTGCCCTGCTCAACCAAAGTTCTTCTGACAAGGCCAGATGATCGCTGGCAGAAGCTTAATAAAGACCCTCGACTTTTGCCCGCAGTTTTATCAGTGATGCAACAGTGTCGATTGTAGGTGTTGCGATCCCGATCAGTTGTCCCAATTCCTGCACCGAAGTGACCAGTGCATCAATTTCCATTGGTCGGCTCAACTCCAAGTCCTGCCACATAGAGGTCTTGTGGGCGCCAACTGCCGCCCCGCCGTCAATACGTTTTTCAACATCTACCGGAAACCTGATCCCAAGTTTCTCGGCGATTTCCTGAGCCTCAAGCATCATTCCGCGCGCCACAGACCGTGTACCTGGATCAGTACACAATACATCAAGTGTTGAGTGGGTAAGAGCGGAAATCGGGTTGAACGACAGATTGCCCCATAGCTTTAGCCAAATTTCGTCCCTAATTCTTGGTCTCACGGGCGCACGTAACCCAGCAGCGGATAGTGCCGCCGAAAACTTGGCAGCGCGGTCTGATTTGGAACCATCAGGCTCGCCCAAAGAAAAACGATTGCCTTCGACATGATCGATAGTTCCCGGAGTAGCGACTTCTGCGGCTGGGTAGACGACACATCCTAGAACCCGATCTGGCCCGAAACCATTCCATTGCACGTTACCCGGGTCCACAGACCGCAACCTCTTCCCTTCGTAGGGACCTTCCAGTTTGTGGAAGTACCACCAAGGCACCCCGTTCACACCACTTACTAGTGTTGTCGCGGATCCAATCAGGGGCTGCATTGTATCTACAACCGCTGGAACAGAGTGCGCTTTTAGCGTGATGAAGACATAATCTTGTGGGCCAAGATCGGCGGCATCGCCGGAGGCGCGTACCCGCACGTTGATCGGGTCCCGCCCACCCTCAAGGAGAGTCAGCCCATTTTCCTGCATTGCAGTCAGATGGGCGCCACGCGCAATGACACTGACGTCGACGTCAGTCTGCGCAAGCTTCGCGGCAACGTAACCTCCGATAGCTCCGGCACCAAAGATGCAAACTTTCATGTGTCTAAGCCCTTGTCAGCCCCAGTTTAGCGGCCAGCCCAATCCGTTGTATCTTACCAGTCGCGCCTTTTGGAATCTCTTCGAGAATGACCACTGATGTCGGCACCTTGAATTTTGCGAGCCGTTCGCCGACAAAATCCCGGACCTCTGTACCCGCGATCGCCGCGCCCTCGGACAGTACCACCGCCGCCGCGATATCCTCGCCCAGTTTTTCGTGTGGGACGGCAAAACAAACTGCCTGAGCAACGTCCGGGTGGCTCAGAAGCACGGCATCGACTTCGAGCGGGCTGATTTTTTCTCCACCGCGATTTATCAGCTCTTTAAGGCGTCCGGTCAGCCGCAGGTAATTCTCTTCGTCGAACGACCCTTGATCACCGGTACGAAACCAAAGCTTTCCATCCGCTTCAAAGAAATTGTCTGCATTTGCCTGCGGGTTGCTTTCGTATCCCGGTGTCACGTTTGGACCGCTGATAACGATTTCTCCGACATCCCGCGAAGCGATCAACACATCTTCCGTTTCGTGTGCAATCCTGACTTCGGGTCCTGCAGCTATTCCAACAGATCCGGGCTTTTGCTTTTGCGGAGGAAGCGGGTTGCAACACATTTGGTGCGCGGCCTCTGTCATGCCGTAGGCTTCGATGACGGGCGCACTAAATGTTGCAACCAACTCTTCCATAACTGGTGCGGGCAACGAAGCAGAGGAAGATCGAAGAAAGCGTAACTGCGATTGATCAATGATTGATTGGTTTCGTGCAGCTCGGGTCAGAATAGCTTGGTGCATCGTCGGAACTGCCGTATACCAAGTCGGATCAACTTCAGCGACCTGCGAAAAAAAGCTTAGAGCGTTGAACCCAGGGGCGCAGCTAATTTGCGATCCGGCGCCTAAAGAAGCCGCGACTGCTGCGATCAGCCCATGGATATGGAACAGCGGCATGATGCTTAGACAACGATCATCGATTGTCAGTTTCAAAGACGAAGCCACATTTCTCGCAGATGCGTAGATATTTGCCTGCGTCAGAGGGACGATCTTTGGGCGCGACGTTGTTCCCGAAGTGTGGAGTATCAGGGCAACATCATCTTCACGCGGCGCAGAGGTATCAGCGACTCCAATTGGGTCGCGGGACAAAATCGAAAACTGCCCGGCCTTTTGGAAGCTATCGGAAGACGCCCGCAATATAGCGATGCCGAGGTCCGTTGCCGCTTTTACCGCAGGTCCGTCTTCGTTTTCACTTACAAGAAGTGCCTTAGCCCGCAGGTCCTTTAGGTAAAATACGTACTCTTCATAAGTGTAGGCAGGGTTCAGAGGTGCCGTCGTAGCCACTTGGGCAACGGATATGAAAGCCGTCGCCATCTCTGGGCCGTTGGGCAAAACGATCGCAACTCGATCTCCACGACCTACTCCGATCTGGTAGAGATCCGCTTTGACCTTTGCGCAAAGCTCGCGGAGCCCACGGTAGTTCAACCAAGATCGGCCGGGAGCACCGATAGCATTTGCAGTGCCGGAATGGGGAGCAATCAATTCAGCGACTAGATGGGGCATCCGGGATCCGTTCACAAAAGCATTGGCCTAATTCGCGGAGAGGGTTTGTTGTAGTACTTGCTAAGTTACGTTGACCGTTATGCTACCCAGTTTGTCGACGGCCAGAACCATAACATCGCCACGGTTCACAGGGCCAACGCCAGAAGGTGTTCCAGAAAGGATGACGTCTCCGGCAGCGAGCTCAAAGTAGTCGCTCAGGTAGGAGATCATCTCTGGGACCTTCCAGATCATCTGGTTCAAATCACCCTCTTGCCGAACGTCACCATTCACCGTCAAAGTAATTGGACCATGGTCGAGATGCCCAACTTCTGATGCCTTGTGAATAGGCCCGCATGGCGCAGAGCGTTCAAACGCTTTACCAATTTCCCAAGGACGGCCCATTTTTTTCATCTGCCCCTGCAGGTCGCGTCGGGTCATATCAAGCGAGAGACCATATCCAAAGACATGATCCAATGCATCGTCCACCGAGATATTCGTACCGCCGGACTTGAGCGCAATGAGCATTTCTGCTTCGTGGTGCACGTCGGAACTGTGCGGTGGGTACGGGAATTCACCCGAGGAATCCAGATTGTTAGGATTCTTCTGAAAGAAAAACGGAGGTTCCCGGTTAGGGTCATGACCCATTTCAATTGCATGTGCGGCGTAGTTTCGGCCGATGCAATAAACGCGACGCACTGGGAATGTGCCGCCCCCCGCTACGGGTATAGTATGCACCTGCGGCGCGGGAATGACATGACCGGACATCGCTTTCCTCCTCAGCGTATAATTGCCAATGATCGGATTTCCAAACGGCCAGAGACCTTCCGATCGATGCCACGCCAGATACGATCAAACGCGGCTTCTTATGAAGTCATCGCCAAAATTGGGGTGAGTATGCAAGAGCCCCAACCTCGTTGCAGCCCGACCATTTGTAGAATTGGTTGGGCGCGTATTCTACATCAGCCGTCAGATTGCATGCTTTTGGGTAGTACGCGCGAATAAACGGATTTCAGGTGATCCACCATGGCACTGGCAGCAAGTTCAGCGTCGCCCTTTGCAATGGCGGATACGATCGCATCATGCTCCCGAAAACTGGAGTAATTTTCAGCGGGCTTAAGGGTTTCGCGTGGTTGCCCCCAAACAATCGACCTACGGACCGAATTCAAAGTTTCGAAAAAGTATAGAAAAAGTTGGTTTCGAGTAGAGCGGGCTATGGCGTAGTGCAAATTGTTGTCCCACGCTTCGTAGGTGCGCCAGTCTTCCGCCGTGCGACATTTGTCAGCGCAAAGCCTCATTTGCTCACGGTCGGAACGAGTGGAATGGAGTGCCGCCAGCCGGCTAAGCTGCGGTTCGATCGTAAATCGTACCGACACAACCTGTTCAGGTTTAATTTGATTGCCCAAGTAAGTTACGTCGGTGAGGTTGAGAACCGGCCTGGAACCAACAAATGTTCCCCGCCCGACATGACGCCAGATCAGTCCCTGGGCCTCGAGCTCTGCCAACGCTCTTCGCAACTGATTGCGAGTTGTCCCAAGTTTTGAACACAACTCACGTTCAGGTGGGAGCCTGTCGTTATGCCTGTATCCCGCATTGTTAATTAGGTCGCGTACACGGTGCGCGAGTTCGGTTGGTGCGCTCATATCTCCACCCAATTTAGTGATTGGTTGATTGATTGAAACGCCAAGTCGGAAAAAACTCAAGGGCAAGAGGAAAGCAAGAAACGAGTCGCAGGACAGGGTCCGTGACTACGGCTTGAAATAAGCACGAGGGAGGAGTGCCGAGTGCGGTTAGCAACTGTTTCCGTAGAGGGCCAAGCCGTTTGCGTGGCAATACTTGAAGATGGCAGCAAGTTGGACATTTTGCGCGCAGCGCAGATGATTGGCAAAACGCTGAACGCCGGTTCAATGCAGCAATTGATCGCGGGTGGAGAAGATACGCTTGGAGTTTTGAGATCCCTCGTTTCATCGGCTGAATCAGGTAGTCTAAAGGACGCACTGGTTAGGGATGGCGCGCCGTTTCTAGCGCCAATTCCCAGTCCGAGTAAGAACGTGTTTTGTGTAGGGCGAAATTACGCTGAACACATCGCCGAGGGCGAACGGGCACAAAATCAAAAAATTGGTGTAACAGAGCATCCAGTTTTCTTTACAAAACCGCCAACCTCGATTGTGGCACCAGAGGCAAACATTCTGATTTTCCCATCGGTCTCACAAGCCATCGACTACGAAGTGGAACTGGCAGTTGTGATTGGAAAACCGGGGCGAAACATAGCCAAGTCTGACGCATATGACCACGTATACGGCTATACGATCCTCAACGACATCACCGCACGTGACATCCAACGCCGACATGGTGGGCAGTATTTCAAAGGCAAAGGTTTAGATGGGTCTTGCCCATTGGGTCCCTGGATAGTGACTGCTGATGCGGTCAGCGATCCGCAGTCTTTGTCAATTGGAATAACCGTCAATGGCGAACAGCGCCAAAACGGAACTACGTCGGACATGATTTTCGACATTCCGACGCTGATCGCATCCCTGTCAGAAGGCCTGACCCTAGAACCGGGGGACGTACTCGCGACCGGCACGCCGTCAGGCGTCGGATACGCAATGGACCCGCCTCAGTTCCTGAAAGACGGGGACACGGTGGTTTGTGAAATTTCAGAAATTGGCACGCTCAGGAATACCGTGCGCGCCGTGTAAGTGGCTCCTGCATCTCTGAAGCTGCTGGAAGCCAACCATGCAAGGGAGGAAGACTAAAATGATGAACAGAAGGACTTTCACAGCGTCCTTGCTTTCGGCAGTTCCGGTAGCGGGAGCAATAGGAACGAAAGGTTTTGCGCAGGACTTGCGTAAAATCACTTTTGTGCAACCGAGCCCATCGGCGATCAACTCATTTCCTGTTTTTGTCGCCATTGGAGAAGGTTACTTCGCAGACGAAGGTTTGGACGTGACCGTCGAGGCGATCAACGGTTCAGGAGCCGTGCTTCAGGCTTTGTCTGCAGGGCAAGCGCATTTCGGTCGCCCCGGACCTGGTCCCCTAATTGCAGCGCGATCGCGGGATGTGGACGCAGTACATATCTACAACGTTGCAGCACGCAGCAACTTCGGCATCGCCGTGCCAGAAGACTCTGACATCCAAAGTGTCGAAGAGCTTCGAGGTAAAGTTATCGGAACGGGTACGGCTGATGGCGCGGAAGTCGGCTTTGCACGTAATGTGATGACCGGAGCAGGCATGAAAGAGGGTGAAGACTTCACTTTCCTGACTGTTGGCGACGGTGGCCCGGCGACTGCGGCTTTCCTGAACGGTGAAATCGACGCATATTCCGCATCGACAGCTGACACGGCAATTCTGAACCAGCGCGGAATGGCAGTGCGCGACATTACGCCGGCAGAATTTGGGCGTTTCTTCGGGAACGGCATCGCCACTATGGCTGACACAATCGCCAATGATCGAGAACTGGTCGAGGCCTGGAGCCGCGCATTCGCTCGTGGCCATGCCTTTGCGCTCGATGATGCCAACCGCGAAGCCGTGTTAAAGCACCTGGCCGACGGCAATCCGCAGGAAGGCGAAGACAAGGAGTTCCAGTCGGCACTTTTCGATGCCGTGCGTTCAAAAACCATAGCGGCGGATCCAAGCAATGGTCTGGGATGGTATCCCGCCGAAGTCTGGCAAGAATGGCAAGACGCGCTGGTCGCAGGCGGCGAAATTCCGGGACCACTTGATGACCTGAGCGCTGCGTGGACCAATGAGTTTGCTGCCATTGGCAACGAGGCTGTCAGTAAATGAACGCTGAAGTCACTCATGAGTTTTCCGGCGCGCCCTTGGGCACGCCGGTCTACGAGTTGACACACGTAAGCAAGACTTATGCGCGCAATCTAGTGGTCGCTCTCGAAGACATTAATCTGACGCTTCGGAAAGGAAGCTTCACATCTGTCATCGGGTCCAGCGGGTGCGGCAAGTCAACTCTGCTCAAGATCATGGCGGGTCTGATCCCGCCAACTAAAGGACGTGTGATCCTTCAGGGGTTGCCGGTCACTGGGACCCGCCGTGATATCGGTATGATGTTCCAGCAAGCGACACTTTTCCCATGGAAAACAGCTGTGGAAAACATTGTTCTGCCGATCGAGATCCGCGATGGAAAGGCAGCAGCCAAACAAGCCATGGCAAAGGCTCACGAACTTTTAGATGTCGTAGGCTTGAAAGGTTTTGAAAACGTATATCCGAACGAATTGTCGGGCGGGATGGCACAACGCGCGTCGATCTGTCGAATGCTGATAACCGAACCAGCCGTGCTTTTGTTGGACGAACCGTTCAGCGCTCTCGACGAGCTGTCGCGCGACATGATGAATATGGAGTTGCAGCGGATTTGCCGGGAACAGGAAGCGACCGCGTTTCTTGTGACGCACTCCATTCAAGAGGCGGTGATTTTGTCCGATGAAATCGTCGTGTTGAAGCCACGTCCAGGCAGGATTGCTGAAATTGTTGAAGTCGACCTGCCTCGCCCGCGCACGCTCGATATGATGACGACTCCTAAGTTCGGCGCTATTGTAGACTACATTCGCAGCCTCCTGGATAAGGGAGAAGAAATGTGAGCCAAGTTCAGGACTACTCGCCTTCCGTAAAGGACGCTGACCCCGCAGAAGACACTGTTTGGGAGCAGAAAGTTCACTTTATCGACTCGGTTCCCCGTTGGATTGCGATGACGTTTGTTTTCGTCGTTTTCGTAGGCACTTGGCAGATTGTGACAAGCTTGGGGCTTGTATCGCCGATCATCCTGCCCACCCCGATGGAGACCCTTAGGGACATGATTTTCGTCGGACAAAACCTTTTGACCGGAGGTTACATGCTGGGTGCGCTTTGGATCACTTTCAAGGAGGTCATCTATGGCTTTGCCTTGGCGATCGCGATCGGTTTTTCGCTGGGCGTGCTAGTCGGGGAAACCGCATTTGGCGAAAAAGCAGTGATGCCTTACCTCGTGGCCATCGACACTATGCCAAAAGTCGCGTTCGCCCCGCTGTTTGTGGCGTGGCTGGGGTTCGGCATTGAATCCAAGGTGGCACTTGCTGCATTTATTGCGACATTCCCAATTGTGGTTGGAACAGCCGCTGGGCTTCACGCCGCCGACGAAAACGCGCGCATGTTGTTCAAGACGATGGGCGCGAGCCGGATGCAGACATTGATCAAGATGAAGCTGCCAACTGGCCTGCCGCAGATATTCACCGGTCTCAAGATCGGTGCAGTTGGCGTGATGGCAGGTGCAATTACAGGAGAGTTCCTGGGCGGCGGAAAGGGATTTGGTGAGCTGATACGTGTTGCAGCCTCGCAGCTCAATACACCTCGGGTGTTCTCGTTGATCCTGTATCTCAGCCTCGTCGGCCTGGCCGTTTTTGCAACGGTGGTTTGGACACAGCGTAAACTCGTGTTCTGGCATAAAGAGCAGGTCGGCAGAGATGACTTCTGAACCTGTGAAAATACACTGCAAGGCCCTGCGTGAGTTTGTGGCGAGCGCACTCGAAACGCGAGGTGTGCCAAAAGCGGACGCTGTTCAGGTGGCCTCGACGATGGTGGAGGCCGACATCTATGGTTACGGGACACACGGTGTATTTCGCCTGCGCCAGTACCTTGCCCGGTTGGCGGGCGGCGGTTCTAATCCTACGGCAAAAATCACGGTAGAACATGAGACTGTTGCAACCGCTTTGATCGACGGAGATGACGGACTTGGTCATTTAGCTATGTCGGCGGCTCGGGATCTTGCAATAGAAAAGGCGAGAGAGGTCGGCATCGGATGGGTCGGTGTTCGACGTGGCAACCATGCAGGACCACTCGCACTATACGTGCGTCCACAAGCCGAGGCCGGGATGCTTGGCATGGCCGCAGCGGTTGGCAGTGCGAACCACGTTCCGCCCTATGGCGGAAGCGACCTGCTTCTTGGCACCAATCCTATCGCTTTCTCTGCGCCTGCCGATGGCCCTGATCCATTCGTTTTTGATATGGCGACGACTGTTGCCGCTATGGGCAAGATCAAGACACTGTTGCAGCAAGGTAAGCCTATGCCTGAGGGTTGGATGGTCGGGCGCGATGGAAACCCATTGACGGACCCTGCCCGCAAGTCAGAAGGATTTCTTTTGCCGATCGGCGGTCCAAAAGGATTCGGTCTTTCTGTAGCTATCGGATTAATGGCCGGGGTCTTGAACGGCGCGGCCTTCGGCTCAGACGTGGTCAACTTTACCTCAGACACGACCTCATCCACAAACACAGGGCAATTCGTAATGGCGCTTAATCCGGCAGCGTTTGGGATGGAAAAAGACTTTGCTTCCAACGCCGCCCGCGTCTTTTCCGAAATGCGCGCATCAGCCCCACTGCCCGGTCATGACCCGGTGCGCTTGCCCGGAGACGGCAAAACGGCCGCAGCTGAAGCCCGTCGTAAAGACGGTGTAAGGCTTAACCCCGCTCTTTGTCGTGATCTCAACAAACTAGCCATGGACTGTGGGCTGACTCCCCCATTTCCAAATCTCAGCACTGACTAGCGGTCGATCCGTGAAAAGTTTGTAAGCGCTTTGGAACAGAAGTCAGCGAAACGCCTCATTCTCGGCCTCAAGCGCCTTCACAAGAGCCGAAAGCTTGTTCATCATGTGTACCTTCATGGTTTTGCCAAGCCCATCTGCATCGCGAGCCTTAAGCAACTCCATCATAGCTTCATGTTCGCGAATTGCCTGCGCCCAGCGTTCGTCTGACAGATTGGCCACAAAACGTGCACGGCGGACCCGCGCCGCCAACAGCTTGTGGTGGGTTTCAAGAATGTCGTTTCGCGCGCCACGTATCAGTGCCTGATGGATGTCCTGATTGGCTTTGAAATACGCCTGTCGATCACGTGACCTATAGGCTTTCAACATATCGGCGTGGCGACATTCAATCTGTTTAATTTCCGTGGAGTTCATGCTCTGACACGACAACTCTCCTGCCAGTTGCTCAAGCGTCGCAAGAACTGGAAACGTATTCTCCAATTCTTCTCGCGTGACACTGGCAACGCGCGCACCTCGGTTGGCTTGGAGTACCACAAAGCCTTCTGATGCAAGCACCTTTAGGGCTTCCCGCAATGGTGTCCTTGAGACCCCCAACGAGTCGCAGAGCTGTCTCTCAGGCACTTTCTCTCCCGGCTTCAGAACATCTTCGACAATCAGGTTGCGCAGACGTTCGACCAGTTCTTCATGTAGTGTTGTGCGCTTGATGCCATCCGTTAGATTCATAACCACGTCCTAATCATCAAGTACCATTTCCAACAAGCGAGCGACATGCATGGGCTGCCGTCGGGTACCCTCGGTGATTTGGTGCCGACATGATGTCCCATCTGCCACAACAATTGCATTCACTGGTGCCGCGTCCAAAGCTGGAAATAGCTCTAGCTTTGCCATCTCGATCGAGACATCGACAGTTTCCGGGGCATATCCAAACGCGCCAGCCATACCACAACAACTGCTTTCGATCATGTTAATCTGCGCCTCTGGAATACGCTTCAGGAGATTGAGCATAGGCGTGACGACGTCATGTGCCTTCTGATGACAATGTCCATGGACGTAGATCGGTCGATCTATCGGTTTCAAAGGCAATCTCGGCTGTTCAGCCAGAAATTCCTCAATTGTATGTGTGGCCTTCGCCAACATCTCCGTTTGCGGTCCCGGGCAAAGAGCCAAATACTCGTCCCGAAAAGTGAGGATAGAGGAAGGTTCAAGTCCGACGACAGGTATGCCTTTGGCAACCATATCTCGTGTCGCGTCAATCACGCGCTGAGCCTCGTGTCGCGCTTCTTCCACACAACCCACAGCCAACAAGGTACGCCCGCAATCCAACACTCTTTTAGTGTGGTTATCCCGTGCTACGGCGACACGCAGCCCTAGCACACGCAGGACCCGGACTGCGGCGCGCAGATTGTCAGGCTCGAAATAACGGTTGAATACATCTGCAAACAGAAGAACCTGCGGATCACTATCTTGGGCCTCGTCATCTCGGAACGGAACGGAAGACCATTCTGGAAGATCACGTCGCGCGGCAATACCGGTCGGGATTTCCAAAAGCTTGCGCAAGGGTCCAATTTTGTTTCGAATATTCATAAGCCACGCGACTTTTGCAGCTTTTGGTGCATATCTGGGCAGGTAAGCTATCAATTTATCTGCCAGTGTCAGCCCATCTTTTTTACGTTTCGCTGACAGTACTTCGATCTTCATTTGCGCCATGTCGACGCCAGTCGGGCACTCCCGAGCGCACGCCTTACAGGATACGCAGTACTTCATCGCGTCCAGCATTGCGTCGGATTCCAAACCGCCCGGCAACTGCCCGCTGATCACGAAACGCAAAGTGTTTGCACGCCCACGCGTGGAATCACGCTCGTTTCGGGTGGCACGGAACGAAGGGCACATAGCTCCGCCCTTTAGCTTGCGGCACGCACCGTTGTTATTGCACATCTCAACGGCACCCTGAAATCCTCCTCCGGTACCCGGCCAAGCTGACCAATCCAGCGCTGCATCGAAATCCGGGACTGAATAATTTTGGCTGTAGCGGAATAGACGGCGATCATCCATTGAGGGCGCATGCACAATCTTTCCAGGATTGAGCATCCCGATTGGGTCAAACCGGTTCTTAACCTCTTCAAAGGCGGAAATAATACGCTGACCGAACATTTTTTCATGAAATTCAGAACGTACGATCCCGTCACCGTGTTCACCTGAATGAGAGCCCTTGTATCGCTTAACCAGATCAAATGTTTCTTCGGCAATCGCCCGCATTGTGCTGACGTCTTTGTCCTGCCGCATATTTAGGACAGGACGAACATGTAGGCACCCGACGGAGGCGTGCGCGTACCATGTCCCCTTGGTGCCATGCCGGGCGAATATTTCGTTTAGGCCCGCGGTGTAATCGGCGAGGTCGGTCAACGGAACAGCGCAATCTTCAACGAAGGATATCGGCTTGCCTGCCTCCTTCATCGACATCATGACATTCAAGCCGGATTTCCGGTACTCGGCGATAGAATTCTGTAGCTTGGCGTCTGTAATTGAAACAACTCCACCCCACCGGTTTTTCGTTCCGGTAAAAGACAAGCCGAGATCTCCGATTAGTTGGGAAAGCTTAACCAGTTTTGCGGCATTGTCCTCAGCGTTGCCCTCGGCGAATTCTACTAGTAGCAGGGCTTCGGGTTTGCCTGTTACAAAGGCCTCTATAGTGTCGCGAAACAATGGAATATCGCGCCCCAACGCGATCATTGTCTCGTCGATCAATTCTACCGCCTGAGGATTGAGCGTCACGATGTGCTGGGTGGCCTCCATTGCAGCACGAAATGTCGAGAAATGGCACACGCCAGTAACTTTCTCACCCGGTAACTGTGCCAAGTTCAATTCCAATTCAGTGAAATAAGCCAGCGTGCCTTCTGACCCCACCAACAAATGGGACATGTTGATGTCGCTGCCGACGAGCGCGTCGATATTGTACCCGCCCACACGGCGCTGGACCTTGGGAAAACGGGCGTCAATTTCAGACGCCTCACGACGCCCAAGTGCGCGCATGTCGCCAACAAGATCCGCATAATCGCTAGACGCGGGCGTTTCAGCGCTGAACCGCGCTTCGCTTCCGTCAACAAGAATTGCGTTTATTGCACGGACGTTATCTCGCATGATCCCGTACCGCAGAGACTTCCCGCCTGAAGAATTGTTTGCTGCCATCCCCCCAAGAGTGCAACGAGACGCTGTTGAGGGATCCACGGGAAACCAAAGGCCATGCTTCTTCAACGCGTCGTTCAATTGATCCAACACAACACCTGGCTGAACGCGCGCAATACGTTTCTCAACGTCTATGTCTAGAATACGATTCAAGTATTTTGTGTTGTCCAGCACAACACCCTGATTGACCGTTTGCCCGCATTGCGACGTGCCGCCACCGCGAGGAAGGACCGAAAATCCTTCGCCCCGCGCGACAGACATCACGGCTTTCACATCTTCTTTGGATAGGGGGATCACAACAGCGTCAGGTATCATCTGATAGATTGAGGCATCGGTCGAGTACCGAGCAAGCGACGCCGGATCTGACATCACCTCTCCCCGCACATCAGACAACAGTCGGCGGTACAACGATCCATTCTTTACCATCAGGTTCGCCTTCCATTCCCAGTAAGCCCATTCAGGCTCTACTTGCCCATTGACTGAATAATGAATTCATAATTAACTTTTGCAATTATTAATAGCACCACTCTTTTGGCACCAGCATAAGGATCGTTTCAAATGCGTCAGGCGGGCAGGCACTTTTTACAGATTCCAGGGCCAAGTGCTGTGCCAGAGCGCATCCTAAAGGCCATCAGCACACAGACCATTGATCACCGTGGGCCCGATTTTGCTGAAGTAGGGAACAAGGCCCTCAGTGGGATAAAAACCATTTTCAAGACAAAGAAGAACGTCTTTATTTACCCCTCATCCGGCACCGGTGCATGGGAAGCAGCACTTGTGAACAGTGTGTCGCCAGGCGAAAAAGTTCTCATGTTCGAAACAGGACATTTCGCCTTCATGTGGTGCAACTTGGCAGGAAAACTGGGATTGCAGCCAGAACTGATTGAAGGAGATTGGCGTGGCGGTGCGGATCCTAATCAGATCGAAGACCGCCTGCGCGAAGATAGTCAGCACGCGATCAAGGCGGTATGCGTCGTCCACAATGAAACTTCTACTGGGTCAGTCTCGTCGATTGAGGAAGTGCGCAGAGCTATAGATGCGGCAAAGCACCCTGCGCTCCTCATTGTTGATTCCATTTCTGGCCTAGGGTCGATCGATTTTAGGTTCGACGACTGGGGCGTTGATGTCTGTGTCTCTGGTTCGCAAAAAGGACTGATGCTACCGCCTGGACTGAGCTTTAACGCTGTAAGCGACCGTGCACTGGAACATTCAAAATCCGTGAGTATGCCACGAAGTTATTGGGATTGGCATGATATGATCGAACCCAACCAGAAAGGGTTCTTCCCTTATACGCCCGGTACCAATCTCCTCTATGGACTAAATGAGGCCATCGATATGTTGCACGAAGAGGGGCTGGAGAACGTGTTCGCACGGCATTCCCGCCATGGCGCCGCGACGCGGGCTGCGGTGCAAGCATGGGGGCTTGAGGTATTGTGTGCTCGCCAAGGTCAGGAGTCGGGCGTACTGACCGCTGTTAAAGTACCTGAAGGACATTCTGCTGATGTATTTCGCGCAACTACGCTAGAGCACTATGATATCTCACTTGGAAATGGCCTGTCCAAAGTAGCCGACAAGGTTTTCCGCATAGGTCACTTGGGCGATTTCAACGACCTGATGTTGATGGCCACACTGTCAGGCGTAGAAATGGGTCTCGCCAAGAGCGGCGTGCCTCATACAGCAGGTGGCACGCAGGCTGCCTTGGAGCATCTCAAGGCCGCGTAAATCCAATCTGAGCCTCCAATAGCGCAACCGAGTCCCATTGACTGGAAATTACCAAACCTCCGGATCACCAAACTCTTTAGGAGCTTCACCATGACCCGTATGACGGCAAAAGACTTCGACCAGGAACTTCTTGATCTGTATGACTTTTATGCGCACGGCAAAATCACTAAACGCCAATTTCTGGACCGCGCCAGCAAATTTGCGGTTGGCGGTTTGTCAGCGGTCGCGTTGCTGAAAATGCTTAGTCCGAACTATGCCCTAGCACAGCAGGTGTCATTTAACGATCCCGATATCCATGCAGACTACATCACCTATCCCTCACCAAATGGAACCGGTGACGTGCGGGGCTACCTGGTCCGGCCCGCAGGCGTTGAAGAGCCCCTGCCCGCGGTGCTGGTAGTCCACGAAAACCGCGGCCTTAACCCGTACATCGAAGATGTCGCGCGCAGATTGGCGAAAGCCGGGTTTATGGCTCTGGCTCCAGACGGCCTGACATCGGTGGGAGGATACCCCGGCAACGACGCAGATGGGCGCGAACTGCAAAAGACAGTGGACCGGGTCGAGTTGATGAACGATTTCTTCAATGGATTTGAATACCTACTGAACCGAGATGACAGTACTGGAAAGGTCGGCGCAGTGGGTTTCTGCTACGGTGGCGGCGTAGTCAGCGCAATTGCTGTGGCCTATCCGGAATTGGCAGCGGGCGTGCCGTTCTATGGTCGCCAGCCGGCAGCTGAGGATGTGGCTAAAATTCAGGCGCCACTACTGATTCAAATGGGAGAGCTTGATGAGCGCATCAACGCAGGGTGGCCGGATTTTGAAGCTGCTCTTCAGGCCAACGACAAAGTATACGAGGCATATATATACGAAAACGCCAACCACGGTTTTCATAACGACAGTACGCCACGCTATGATGAGGAAATGGCAAACCTAGCCTGGGACCGCACAATTGATTGGTTCAAAACCTATCTGAATTAATTGGTACAAGCTACCAAGCCAGTCATGCGTTGATATCCTTTCGTTGAAATCCTCGGCCCATCTTGGCCAAGCCCTTGGAAGCCCCGGAAACTTGAACTTTGGAGTTAGAAATTCTGCGACAAGGTGTCGGCCCGCTATGCCTACTATTAACTTTTTTAACGTGTCGAAACGATGGAAGGATACTGTCGCAACGGTTTTAGGTGAAGCGATCCATCGTTAAGTGTTCAGCTCATCTGCGGGTCAAAAGTATTATCACTTTTATGCGTGGTTAGCCGTTCCTTTGGTTCTATTCGGTATCCCGAAACCGCCGCGCGAGATAATCCACAAACGCGCGCGTTTTTGGTGCCAGATTCCGCCTTTCGGCAAACATTACGACGATATCCGTGCTGGGAGGTGCATACTCCGGCATGACATGGACAAGTTCGCCGGAGAGAAACTTCCTGTTTGCCATATAGCAGGGCAGCCGTGCGATCCCGATACCAGCCAGAGCGGCTCTAAAGACGACATCGGTGCTGTTCCCCTCAAAGCTGCCCGTTGCTTCAAATTTTTCGCCTGCGTTCGGTTCGATGCTGTTCCAAGCGTTCCGCTGGCTTCTCCCAGCAACTCTCAAGCAATTGTGCTCAGCCAATTCGGCAAAATTCGACGGTGTTCCACAACGCGCAAGGTATTCAGGTGAGGCACATAGTACCCTTCGACTCTGCATAACGCGCCTGATGACCATATCTGGATTCTTGCGTTGTTCCGCAAAGCAGATCGCCGCATCGAAGCCTTCACTCCGAAGATCAATTTCTCGGTCGGTCAAATCCAAAGACATTTGAACCTGAGGGTTCTCTTTCATGAACTCTGGCAGAGCAGGAATCAGTTGGGACTTACCGAATGCAACAGTGGATGCGATCCTGAGTTCTCCGCGTGGGACACCGTCAAAGCTGTGGATCATCGCTTTGGCTTCATTGAATTTGTCAGCCATCGCTTTGCATTTTTCATAGAAATCTTGGCCTTCCCGCGTTGGAGAGACACCCGTTCTGGTACGATTCAGAAGTCGGTAGTGCACCTGATCTTCAAGTAACCCGATCTGCTTACTTACTGCTGATGGGGTTTGCCCCATTGATCTTGCAGCCGCAGAAATACTGCCCTGCTCGACAACCGTCGCAAAGATTAGCATTTGCGCAGAAATGTCCATGTCATGACCTTTGCTGTTCCAATATGGCATGGGGCCTTTGCCAAAATGGCGAGTTGTGAGCGCTACCAAATGCCCTTATCTCTGCATTGCAGCATAAATACTGCATTGCAGCAACGGACGAGGCAATATCATGGCAATTACACGATCAAACAGCGCGCTGGATGTCGTTTTCGAAGCTGGCCGCACGTTCTTTCATCAAAAGCTGGACACGATACGCAAGGCACAGGCCAAACGCAGGGTTTATCGCGAAACTTACTATGAACTCTCGGTGTTATCTGACCGTGACTTAATAGATTTGGGTATCTCGAGAAGCAGCATCAAAAATCTTGCGTTGGAGGCCGCCTATGGCTGTTAACACCCAAGCCCCTGCTACGTATCGCGATCACGCGATCGCCCAATCAATCGCATTCTTGGTGTGGATCAGATCCACGACTAAAGCTGCTTTGAAAGCACTGAAAATGGCCCGGATGCTCTCTGCGCTTTCGAATATGAGTGACTACCAACTCGCTCAGATCGGAATTTCGCGATCTGAGATCCCGGAATATGCCGAAAAACTAATGGCTGACGAATAGAGAAGTGGGCCTTCAGGTCAGAAGATTACACAAGTTTGCTGGTCCTCGCTCCTCCCAGAGTAAGCCAGCATAAGCGGCGGCGAAAAAGCCAACGGGGAGCGCCATCGCAAAGGGCCAGCATTTTCACCTCCTCCCGAAAATGCTGGCCCATACCAACCTGCCAAACAGGAAACGCGAAAACTGAAAGTCATGAGAGCACTACAAGACCCGATCGTTCGTCGTCTCCGTTCTGGCGATCAAAGTGACATCTGCAATCATTTTCTGTAGTTAGATATCGAAACGCGGCGAGCACGGATTTGTGGAGTCGTCAACGCCAATTACGTCTTGAGCTACGCACAGAACATCCTTCGGTATGACAGTATCGCTTGTGGGGCGTTTGTCTGAGGACAATTGAGGGGCCTTGTGGAACTGCGCGGCCTCTTTCATTCATGGCCATCAAAGCCAGAGGCTGCATTCTCTGTCGAAGCCGAGTGCCGAGGCCTTGGGATTGGCGACGCTTTGATTCAACAGATGTACGCGATGGCGCAGAACAGAGGCGTCCGGACTATCCAAATGATGTGCCTGAAGGAAAACCGCCACATGCGCTATCTTGCGGCGAAACATAACGCGCAGTTTGTAGCCTACGCGGATATTGTTGAAGCAATCTTGCACCTCAACTGGCCGACGCCCGCGTCAATTGCCATTGAGATTATCGCTGAAGCTAGGGCACACTCACATCTGCTTTTTACTATGACGACCAATGGCACACTGCGTATTGCGGTCGTTTGATTGGACTTTAGCGAATGACCTTTTCTAGTGCCTTTATTGTTTCAGTGTTAAAGTTGCCTTTCTTCAGATAGTGGCCGTGCGACGCGCATATTCCACCTTAAACACAAGTCGGGATTTACCGCCTCAAGCTGTAACACGCAGTGCATCGACAGGAACTAGCGCTCCTTTGGCTTGGATCACGTAGCTGGCCAATTGGCAGCCCAACGATATTCCCGCGCGGAAATCACTTTTCTCCAATACGCTGAGCAAAACGCCAGCGTTGAAGCTGTCACCAGCGGCTGTTGTATCAATAGCGGAAGTTTCCGGCTTAGTAGGCACCTCCCCTCTAAAATTCCCATCTTGATAAACCACAGAATGCTCGCCGTTCTTTACGACGACCCGCTCCACACCAAGTCTTGCATATCGTTCAAGAGTCGCGGTCGGACAGTCGTCATTAAACCACGCGCTTTCATCGTCAAAAGACGGCAACACGATATCCGAGAGCTCAGCAGCGCGCATGATTGAACGCTTCATTTCTTCGGTACTTGACCAAAGTTTGGGTCTGATGTTCGTATCGAAAGCTACGGTTTTCCCTACATCGCGACCCCTTTGGAGAGCACCAAGTAGAATTTCACGCGATTGACGACCAAGAATTCCCAGCGTAATTCCTGAGTAATAGATCAAATCCGCTTTTTCGATAGCACGGCCAAGCGCATCTGGGTCGTCAGCAAGCCGTTTGGCTGCAGAGCTGTTGCGCCAATAGGAAAAACTGCGTTCGCCGTTGGTAAGGTGGATCATATAGAGACCCACGGTTCCATCCGAAATTTCGCAAATGTGAGAGGTATCGATACCTGTTCTGTCAATAAAAGCTCGCATTTCGCGAGACAGTTTGTCATCACCAACTGTCGTGAAATAAGCGACCTCTGTATTCGGTGATATTTTCGCCAAATACCAAGCCGTGTTGAACGTATCACCAGCATACCCGATCTTGAACTCCCCTGGACCACCCAGGGGAGCAAGTTCCGCCATGCACTCGCCGATTGCTAATATACGCATGGGTTCTACAAAAAATCGTCGCGCCGCGGAGTGAAGCTATCCACGAGCTTTCCTGGTTCCAGGCAAACACATCCGTGGGTTTGATCTGACGGAATGACAAAACTGTCTCCTGGCCCGAACTCTTGATCACTTTCGCCCAAAGTGAATCGGAACCGGCCACTTTCGACATATGTTGACTGGACATGCGGATGGCTGTGCAACGCGCCTATCGCACCTGCTTTGCTGAACCGAAAGGCAACAACCATGAGATTGGGATGATCAGAGAGAACTTGCCGTGTGACATTCTCTCCTGTCGAGACAACTGGAAATTTAGGCAAGGTGTACCTCCGCTACACTATGAGAAAAGCATTCCACCATTCAGATCGACATTAGCTCCTGTAATGAAAGCACTGTCGTCGCAGGCTAGGAATAGGACAAGGTTTGCGACATCCTCAATGGTGCCCTGACGTTTCATTGGCGCAGCGGCTTCAAAGCCGCGACGTCCTGCGTCCGGTGTGTGGATATTATGAAAATCGGTATCAATCATCCCAGGGCACAGCCCATTGACCCTAATATCAGGGCCCAGTTCTTTGGCCAAACCCCGCGTCAGCGTCATGATCGCGCCCTTTGAGGTCGCATAGGGAACTGAGCCGGGGCCGCCGCCATCGCGAGCAGCTTGGCTTGCCAAGTTGACAATCGCACCGCTTTTCATATGAGCCAAACAGGCGTTCGTCATCATGAAGTTGCTGGTCAGATTCAAGTCCATCACATACTTCCAATGTTCAAGTGAGGACTCTGCAACTGTTTTGCGGGCAACCAAACCGCCCGCGTTATTGACCAAAACGTCAATACTGCCGAATTCCGCGAGAGATCGCGCCACCAATGCGTCAACGTCGCTTTTCTGCGTTAGGTCTCCTTGAAGCGCGATTGCGGTCCCGCCATTTGCTTTGATTTTGGCCACAACGTCCTCAGCGCCTGCGCTGCTGGCAAAATAGTTTATTGCGACGTTTGCGCCCTCGGAGGCAAGCTTGAGAGCGACTGCTGCACCGATATCGCGGCCGGCTCCAGTTACAATTGCCGATTTTCCAGCGAGTTTCATGGGCATCCCTCATCTTTGCTCAGCTTTGAAAGTTGTCGTGTGCCATTGTGGGTCGCCTAAGCTGCACCGCGTTTGACGAACATGTCGTAGATTTCGGGTACATTGCCTTCGCCCATCCCTGCATCAAGCGCCGTTTGAAGATTTGCGGAAGTGCCTTCAGCGATTTCGGAGCGCGTTCCAATGTCAGTAATCATCTGAACGAAGTAGGCGATGTCCTTGTTGGCATTGCTGATCGAAAACCCAAGATCACTTACGCCATCGACGGCGTAATTCTTGCAAAATTGCATAAATGGAGAATTGGACGGGCCCGCAGACATGATCTCAAAAAGCTGCTGGCCATCGATGCCCGCTTGTTTTGCAACTGCAAATGCCTGGCTCATGGTACACGCTGTTGTCATACCCATGAAATTGTTGATCAGCTTGGTCGTATGTCCCGCGCCGAGCGCACCGAGATGGAACACGTTCTCGCCCTGCACATCGAGCACAGGTTTGACCTTTTCAAACGTTTCGATATCGCCCGCTGCCATGATGTTCAGCAAACCGTCCTTAGCGTGCAAAGGTGAACGCCCCAACGGCGCGTCGAGCATCCCAGCCCCTTTTGTCGCAAGGTCCGCGCCAATTTTCTTTGTTGACGCTGGAATGGACGTGCCGAAATCTATGACCACCGCGCCTTCTTTGATCCCGGCGAGAATACCATTCTCGCCGTAGATCAGGCTTTCGACCACGTCGGATGTTGTCACGCAGAGCATGACGATATCACTGGCCGCGGCGAGTTCCCTAGGGGTGCTCACCTCGACCGCTCCGCGCGCAACGGTTTGGGCAACCGCCGTTTTGTTGCGGCCCATGACCACAAGATCAAAACCATTTTTTTGGAGGCATTCAACCATCTTGCTGCCCATTTGGCCTAGGCCAATGAAACCGATTTTTGGATTCGACATATGCGCCTCCTAAGCGTTTGGGTTTTTCATTTTGGAAAAGACATCGGCCCCAGCTTGGGCGACGTCATGATCTTGCGCAGGCGAGCCTGAGCTAACACCAATGCCGCCGACGACATCAGAACCAGCAAGCACAGGAAGACCGCCGGCAACGGTCACCATACGTCCGCCTAAGGCCGAGGAGATGCCATGCGCTGGCATTCCCGGTTGACTGACTGCACCCAAGGCTTGCGTGCTCTTTTTGATGCCGCATGCGGTATAAGCCTTGTCGATCGCCAGATTGACGCTGGTAATCTTGGCGCCATCCATTCGCTCAAATGCGATGAGTATACCACTCTCATCGGTAACAGCGATGCACATAGGCACCCCGATATCTTCGGCTTTGAGCCTAGCGACCGCGATCAGCCGTCGCGCCTCTTCAATGTCCAATCGTTTGATATTCAGCATAGCGGCATCCTTTGGGCTTTATGGGCCGATTAGGAGAGTGGGAAGTGTGAGCGAGATGGCAGGAACGAAGGTGATCAGCATCAGCGCTGCGAAGATCGCAAGGTAGAAAGGCCAGATCGTTCTAATGGCTTTTTCCATCGGCAACTGGCCAACCGCACAGCCTACAAACAGGCAGGTCCCGACCGGAGGCGTGCAAAGCCCCAGACCAAGGTTCACCAGAAGGATCATGCCAAATTGCAGCGGATCAATCCCCAGCATATTCATCACCGGTAAGAAGATCGGCGTGCAGATGAGGATCAAAGCTGCCATATCCATAATCATGCCAAGCAGCAAAAGAACGGCATTGATCATCAGCAAAATCAGGATCGGGTTCTCGGTTATACCCAAAAGGAACTCGACCGTTTTGGTTGGTACGCGGTTGTAGGTCAGCATGTACGCGAAGGCCCCGGCACAGGCGATCAGGATCATGACCATCGACGTTGTGCGCACTGAGGAAATTACAGCCGTCTTAAAGGCATCCCATGACAGGCTGCGGTAGACGATCAGCGTGACAACAAAGGCATACATAGCCCCGAATGCACCGGACTCTGTTACAGTAAAGATGCCTGATAGGACACCTCCGACGATAATGACGGCAGTCAGCAAGCCGGGGATGGAGCCAATAAACGCGTACGCCAGCGCCGTCCATCCTGGAAACCGTTCAGCCTGATAGCCGCGCTTTACTGCGACCACATATGCGGCAATTGCCAAGCAACAGCACATCAGGATGCCGGGGACCACGCCCGCCAAGAACAGCTTGGAAATTGACACCACACCACCCGTTGCAAGAGCAAAGATGATCATATTGTGACTGGGTGGAATGATGATCCCGGCGATAGAAGACGTCACTGTCACATTCACCGCATAGTCAGCATCGTATCCCTTGTCTTTCATAACGGGGATGAGAATTGAGCCCAGCGCGGAGATGTCCGCGATCGCCGAACCTGAAATCCCGCCAAAAAGCATGGAGGAAAACACGTTTACAATGCCAAGCCCGCCGCGCACGGCACCCACAGCAGCTTGCGCGAACCTGACCAATCTAACGGCTATCCCGCCATGAAACATCAGCTCTCCAGCGAAAATGAAAAACGGGATCGCCATAAGCGAAAAAACGTTGATTCCTGCGACTATTCGTTGAAAGCCGACGAACAAGGGCAAGCCTTCATACCAAAACGCAGCCAAGGCAGAAATCCCGAGTGCGTAGGCGACCGGAGTGCCGATGATGACGGAAAGGGCAAAGACCCCGAGAAGAACTGCAAGTCCCATGATTAACCCTGATCTATACTGTCTTGACGCGCATCCTCGCCCAGAAACAGGCGGATCAGATGACCGATGGAAAACAGAAGGACCAATGCTCCGCTAATTGTCATAGGCAGGGATCTCAGGCCCTCGGGCCATTGAATAAGCGGGATCAACGTGCCCCATTTGAATTCGGTCAATTCAAGCCCATACCAGAACATCATCGCGCCAAATCCGGCTAGCAGCATATCTGTGATGCAGACAAAGACTGTTCGTACTTTCGGCGACATCATGCCCCGAAAAAGAACAACAGAGAGGTGGGTATGGTTGTGCACTCCGGCTGCTGCGCCGAGGAAGGCAATAACCATGACAAGTAAAAGTGATACCTGTTCAACCCAGGTGGGCGTGTCATTGAGGACGTACCGGCCAAAGACCAGCCACGCGAAGATGGCGGTCATAGTCACGATGGCGACGCCGGCCAACACGGTACAAAGGCGGGCGAGCAGGTCGAGGAAGAAATCCATCCTCCGTAGAAACTCTGATGTCTTGCCTGAAACTTGCATGCCGCCCCCTTTTTTTGGTTTTACGAGTCCGGCTTCTTTGAAGGAAACCGGACGCGCTTAACTGTATTCGCTTTGGCAAATCACTCAGTGGCCTGAGCCATCTCGACCAACGCTTTCATATCTGGGTTGGCAGCTAGGTAGTCGGCATAGACTACGTCCATCGCGGACTGGAAGGGACCCTTGTCTGCGATTTCGTTGACTGTGATGCCAGCCGCTTCAACGTCAGAGCGCGCTTGCTCAGATCCAACAGCCCACAGTTCGCGCTGATACAGAGCCGCTTCTTGTGCCGCACTACGTACAGCTTCTTGTAGTTCGGGGCTAAGCGCGTTGAACTTGGCTGTATTCACACAGATGCACTCGGGGATGATCAAATGCTCAGACAGCGAATAGTGCGACGTCACTTCGTAATGGCCGACGTTTTTGAACGACGGGAAGTTGTTCTCCGCCCCATCAACAACGCCTGTTTTCAGTGCCTGTTGTACTTCCGAAAAAGCCATTGGAGACGGATTTCCACCCATAGCCGAAATCATCGAAGTGTAGAGATCGTTGTTCATAACTCGGATCTTCAGGCCTTCCACATCGGCTGGAGAGTTGATTGGTTTCTGGCTGTAGAATGACCTGGCTCCAGCATCAAAATATGCAAGGGGAAGAACTCCAGCCTCACCCATCGCTTCGGCAACGACCGCACCAGCTTCACCTTCCATCACGCGGAACATGTGCGGCACACTTTTGAAGATGAATGGAAGCGATACAAGGTTTGCCTCTTTGACCATCGGACCAATCGGGCCAAGGTTGAAGTTGCCAACCTCGATGGCTCCAATTCGCACTTGCTCCAGCGCATCGGGCTGCGAGCCAAGAACGCCGCCGTGGAAAACATCTACCGTGACTTCACCATCTGTGGCTGTGTCAACAAGCTCAGCAAATTTGTCCATCGCCGCCGTATTGGGGTGGCCGTCATTGTGAATGTTCCAAGCGCGCCAGCTTTCAGCCGATGCTGAAGAGGCGATCAGTGCAACGGTTACTGCTGCAAAAAGCGATTTCGTAGAAGTCATGGGTCTCCTCCCGTTTTTTCTGAGCAGCAACAGGCCAAAAGGTGTCGTCTGGAGGATGAAAGTCGCAAAACTTCCTGCTTCCTCCCAGAGCCGGAATCACTGCTGCACTCATAAGGACACTAGTATCCAAGTTGTGTCAACAACTCGTTTGAAACATGTGACGGCCTTGACTTCAATGGTTACAGGCTCTTTGATATTAACCGAAAAAGCCTTGCTGAAATACGTACGAAGTATGGCTTTTTGATATATAAAACAGTGCCTTAACCACCCATCAGATCGTGGTGGCAGGATTATGAATCAGAGGATGAAAGAAAAAATCGTGGACGGAATTAGAACCCGAACAACCACTGATGCCGTCTACGAAACACTGCACGATCAGATCGTTTCGCTCGAAATTCTTCCCGGTACAAAATTGTCCGAGACGGAAGTCGCACGTCGATTCGGCGTATCTCGCCAACCTGTTCGCAACGCCTTCACCAGGCTTGGAAATGAGGATTTGCTACTTATCCGACCTCAAAAAGCAACCGAGGTGCGCGGCTTTTCAATGGATCGCCTAGAGCTTGCTCGTTTGGTGCGAAGGGCCGTCGAACTTGAAATAGTTTACATGGCGGTTGAGACTTGGGATTCAGATCGGGATGCGAAGCTAAGCGAAAACTTAGCCCTTCAGGAGAATGCTCTGACGCAAGGGGATCTATCTGCCTTTCACGCGCTCGATTACGATTTTCACAAACTAATCTACGTCCTTGGCGGCAACCCGTTAGCGTTCGAAGTTATGCTGGAATGCAAACAAAAAGTAGATCGTCTCTGTATGCTTGGTCTTGAGAAAGATCGCGAGGCGAATTCCATTTTGGAAGACCACTATGAGATCGCAAATGGGCTTGCCTCGCGGGATCTGTCAAAAGCGCAAAACGCAGTCAGAAAACACTTATCCCGCCTCGACGACACTATCGCGTTTATTCATGAACGCCATCCCGAGTACTTTGAATAAGTTCGGAAACTCGTACCGCTAACTTCATTCAATATCCGGCGCCGACAAAGTGCCTATCGTGCCGGCCGGATGCTCGTTATTCTTAGCGTTTTTTTTCGTTGTTGGGGATCAGGGAATTTGCAGCATAAATCTCCGAAAATATACAGATCTGGGTGCCGTCAGACGAATTCGAACCAGTTTCAGTGTGCCTAGGAAACAGCGAACCTATCTGGAACAAAGTTGACGCCACAAGCTAAGAGTGGCGGAGCGGGTCAGCTTGAAGGTGTCTCGGCTGGCTAGCGATCTTTCCTGGTTGAATTGGTTGCACAAGGAGGAATGGACAGAGGCGAATTTCTGTAGACTTCGCATGCGCCTGAAACGCTGCATCGCGCGTCCGCGTCGTCGGAAAAGAAGGTGCGAGTTCTCGACGCGGTTGTTGAACCACCTGCCCGTCTGCTGTTTTTCGGTAGCGCCTAGTTCTCTGAGAGCAGCCCGACACGACGCGAAGCGATCCGTTACGATCTCTTCTGAACAGCCATGGCTGTTTCATCAATTTCTTGAAGAATTTCAATACCGCCTGCTTGTTTCGGCGTTTGGTCACAACGGCTTGCAGCACCTTGCCTTCATGGCCAACAGCCCGCGAAAGATAATGCCGCTTGCCATTCACCTTCAAGAAAACCTCATCCGGGTGCCACTTCCATTTCGAGAATGCGCGCAGTTTTTGCACCCGCTTCCGTCTGATCTCAGCAGCAAACTTCGGGTCAAACCTGTTCCACCAATTTCGGACAGTTTCGAGCTCACATCGATGCCTCGCTCATGCAGCAGATCTTCGACATTCCGAAGCGAGAGCGGGAAACGGATGTACAGCATCACAGCAAGGCGAATGATTTCGGGACTATTTTAAAGTATTTGAAAAAGGCAGATCTGGTCATCGGAAAAAGCTACTCAACCACCTTGCCCCGCTCGAGCAATGTTTTTCTGACAAGACCGTTGGACAAACCGCAGTTGGACAAACCTAAGACCCGAACTAATCTACCGCCTTTTTTCGAATGAGCGATCAGGTTCTCCTACCAGACAGTTCAGTACCCACGGGTAGCTTGTCGTGACATAGTATCCGTACTGGCCATCCACAGTCATGCCATTGCACTTATCTAGATCGCCAGCCCCAGTGAACTCGTAGTCGTTTATATATGTGCCGTCCGGAGTACCGCCCGGCCCGTTAGGCGGCGCAGGCCGAGGCGTAGTTTTGAGTTGGTAGCCGGAAATCGCAGGTCTTATCGCACCATTGCTGTCTTTGAATATCGTCCCGTAGATCGGAAAGCCGTCAGCTGCAAAACCAATAACTGGAGACGGCTTATCAAGGTCGTGATCCAAAAACAGTGCATTTGGATTGGAATGGTAGTGATACCTGCCATCGGGCTGGGCATGGGCATTGTGCAGATCTACACCAAAATACTGATCGTAGGACGGCGGATCAAGCAGCCATGGATCAGTGTCTCGACACCCCGCCAATACATTGCCGTTCTTGTCTGCTCGCGGGCCGCTCGGGCGATAACACCCAGCCGAAAGCAAATCGACCGGCACGCCATTCAACAAAATGGCATCATAACTCCGTTGCGACAGCGCGGTTTGGTTGCTGGCCTTCTCCGGATTTCTGGGAATCCGAAAAGTGCCAGGCAATTCGCGTACATTGTTAGCGAAGTTGGCTGTAGGCCCATTGAAATCATGGTTAGGAATGCCATTGGTCTTGAGGGTACAGTGCTGGCTTTCTGCCGAGATTTCGATTTCGGAGTTAAACCGTTGTTGGCGCGTGACGTCTTCCACCGAAGCGGAGTACACTCCTGCATAATCCGCGCAGTCTCCGGACCGGTTGCTGAACAAAAGATTGGTGATGTCTTGGGTTACGTTTTGCGCATGAGCCTGCAGGGCCATAAATCCTGTCAGAAGCGCACTGATTATCAATACTTTCAATCGCATTGCTCAATCTCCTTGGGCTTTCGGAAATTCCAAAAAATGTTAATGATGAGAGTTGTTTTTGGTCATCCTACCTTCAGAAGGCGACGCGGTCTCCTCCCTTTAAGTCTAGGATTTCCCTTGCTTCATCTGGGGTCGCGACCTGAGTGCCCAGATCTTCTACAATACGTCGAATTTTAGCGACTTGCTGAGCGTTGCTTTCGGCCAACTTTCCACGTGAGATGAACAAGCTGTCTTCTAGGCCAACGCGAAGATTGCCGCCCATCTGACTTGCAGTGGTAGCAAGCGACATCTGCGCACCGCCGGCTCCGAGAACGGACCAGCGGTAGTCATCACCAAACAGGCGATCTGCTGTGCGTTTCATGAAGATCAGGTTGTCAACCTCAGGCCCGATACCACCGAGGATTCCAAAGATGAACTGAATGAAAATAGGTGCTTTGAACAACCCGATATCCACGCAGAATTTCAGGTTATACAAGTGGCCGACATCGTAGCATTCGTGTTCGAACTTGATGTCATGCGGCGCGAGCGTTTCTGCCGCCTCGCGAATATCCCGGAATGTGTTGCGAAAGATATTCTGATCGGAGTTCGCGACATAATCTTTCTCCCAATCAAATTTCCAATCATCATCGCCATACCGGTTGGCCAATGGGTGAAACGAGAAGTTCATCGAACCCATATTCATCGAGCACATCTCGGGGCTGAAAGTCTTGGCCGGATTGATCCGGTCCTGAATGGACAATGTCAGCGATCCGCCGGTCGATAAGTTCACAACAGCGTCCGTTGCCTGTTTTATACGGGGCAGGAATGGCGCGAAGTCGTCCGGATCGACCGATGGCGACCCGTTCTCAGGGTTGCGGGCATGGAGGTGTAGGATCGACGCTCCGGCCTCGGCGGCCTCGATCGCCTGCCGTGCGATGTCGTCGTAAGTGTACGGGAGCGCATCCGACATGGTTGGTGTGTGGATCGCTCCTGTTACAGCACATGTAATGATGGTCTTTTTCTGACGGGCCATAGGTTCAGTTTTCCTTGGATTGTCCGGTGTGCTTTACGCGATAGCCCAGCGGGAAAAGTTGCAGATCATAGCGGCTACGGATCACGCCCCAAATGCCTTTTGGCGCCTTGAGCATGACGACAATTGCGACCACGCCGAGAACGATCAGGTAAGTTGTTCCTAGGTCGGCCAGCGTTTCGCGCAGCGCAAAGAAGACGAGTGTGCCGATGATCGGTCCTTCGATGGTACCGATGCCGCCGATCACTACGATGAAGATGACGAAGGCAGTCCAATCATTGACGCTGAACGCCGCATCCGGCGATATGCGCAGCTTTTGCAAGAAGATCAGCGCGCCGATCATCGCCGTGAATGCCGACGTGACGACGTACACTATGAACTTCGTTCGCCAGATATCGATGCCAAGGCTACCGGCGGCCAGTTCGTTGTCCCGAATTGCCGTCAATGCCAAACCTTGGCGCGAACGCAGGAAGAGATACACGGCGGTCACAACCAGCACGGCGGCCCCGAGTGCCAGCCAATAGCTCAGCGCCTCACGCATCGCGCGCCCGGATGCCAGTGATTTCACGATGGCAACGGGCAGCGAAGATCCTGACCCTCCGCCAAGCGCTGAGATTTGCGCGAAGCTCAGTCGAAAGACCTCTGCGATGACCCAGGTGCCAATGGCAAAATATGCGCCCCGAAGCCTGAAGATCAGAACAGCAACCGGGATCGAGATCAAAGCCCCTAGCGCTCCCGCTGCTGCAATAGCAACCAAGGGGTTCAGCCCACCCAGCATCGTAAGTGCGAAGAGCATATAGCCGCCGAAGCCCACATAGGCTTGCTGCCCAACCGAGACGAGGCCGGCGTAGCCCGCCATGAGGTTCCAAAGGGTGGCAAGGGATAGGTAGAGAAACAGCTCCCCCATCAAGCGCATGTCGGCGCGGCCTGCCCACCAGGGCGCTGCAATCAGAACAAGCAAACCGATTGCGGCCACGATCGTTGCAACGCGCGCTGCTTTTGATGACCGAGATACACTGTAGTCCTGCAAGTTCATCCGGAAACCCTCGGGAAGAGGCCGTTCGGACGAACGGCAAGAATAACAAGGAAGGCAATATGGCCGGCTAGTACTTGCCAGCCCGGATCAATCTTAGCTCCGATGGTTTGCGCGACGCCAAGAATAACGCCGCCAATGAGAGTGCCCCAAAGGTTGCCAAGCCCGCCGATAATGACAGCCTCAAAGCCAAAGATCAGGCGGCCCCCGCCAATCGAGGGATCAAAGCTTGTCCGAATGCCAAGCAGAATACCGGCGATTGCCGTCACGCCGAGGGCCAGCGCCATGGCCAAGCCAAAGATGTGTCGGCGATTGAGGCCCATGAGCTGGGCAATGTCTTGATTGTCGGACACCGCTCGAAATGCGCGACCAATAGCAGTGTGATAAAAGGTCCATTGGAGCCCCCAGATCACGGCGATTGCAATCCCGAAAGTCAGCAGCGGCAAGATCCCGAGGGTCACACCGCCTACCGCAACGCTGGCTGTTTCCAGAGCACCAGCATTCAGTGTTTGCGGGTCGGCTGTGTAGACCTCCAGCAACCCGTTCTGGATGATTACACTCAGCCCGAAGGTCACAAGCAGCGGTGGAAGGATATCGTCGCCCAGGGTTTGGTTCAGTAGGCCGCGTTGAAGGGCATACCCAATCAGAGCCATAGCGGGAACGACAATCACTAATGCGGCCATCGGGTGCATCCCGGTCGCGGTCGTCACGGTCAGCCCAAGATATGCAGCCAACACAATTAGATCGCCATGGGCAATATTGACTAGCCGCATAACCCCAAAGATCAACGAAAGACCTGCGGCAAACAACGCGTATAGCCCGCCCAGCAAAGTTCCCTGCACGATAGCGTTAAGCCATTCCATATTATTCGATCCCGAAATACGCGCGCGAAATGTCTTCGCGCGAAACGGTGTCAGACGCGCTTTCCAGCGAAACGCGCCCCTCCTGCAGGCAGTAGAGCCGGCTAGAGACCGACAGTGCCTTGGTGATGTCTTGTTCGACGATGATCGCACTCATGCCCTCACCGATGATGCCGGGCAGAGCGTCGTAGATATCTTTAATGATGATCGGCGCCAGCCCAAGGCTGATTTCGTCGAACAGGATGAGATCTGGATTGGACATCAGGGCACGCCCTATGGCGACCATCTGCTGTTGGCCGCCCGACAGCGATGTAGAGGCCTGATCTTTGCGCTCCTCAAGGATCGGAAACAGATCATAAACAGCTTTCAGATCCCAAGGGCCTGAGCGACCAACTTGAGCCCCGATCATCAGGTTTTCCTTGACTGACAACGATGGGAACAACTGGCGACCTTCTGGAACCATGGCGAGGCCAAGTACTGCAACTTGGTCTGCGCGAAGGCGGCTGATATCCTGACCACGGTAGTGAATCTGATCCCGCCCGTTCGTCAGCAACCCGGTGATTGACCGCATCAGGGTCGTCTTGCCTGCGCCGTTCGCACCAATGATGGCCAGAACTTCTCCCTCGCCGACGTCCAATTCGACATCATAGAGCGCTTGGAAATCGCCGTAGTAGGAGTTCAAACCGCGTGTCTGAAGAATTGAGTCAGGCATCGGCTTCGATCCCCAGATAGATTTCCTTTACTTCAGCGCTTTCCATAATTGCCTGTGGCTCGCCTTCCGCGATTTTTTTGCCAAAGTCGATGACGATCAGACGATCCACGACGGCCAGCAGCGCATGCACAACATGTTCGATCCAGATGATGGTGACGCCAGCGGCGTGGATGTCCTTGATGGTTTGGACCAGTGACTTGCACTCAGCTTCGGTCAAACCACCTGCAATCTCATCCAGCAACAGCAGTTTGGGCTTGGCGCAAAGCGCACGTGTTAGTTCCAGGCGTTTGCGCTCCAGCAAAGTCAGGCTACCAGCAAGAACGTTTGCCTTGGGCAGCAGTTCCGTTTGGTCCAGAACCTCCAGACAAAAGTTTTCGGCCTGGTGTCCGTGCATGCCAGCTGATTGCGTGGCGGCGATCATCGCGTTTTCGAAAACAGTCATGCCCAAAAACGGCTGCGGGACCTGAAAAGAACGCGCGATGCCTGCATGGCTGCGCTTTGCCGCGCTCCATTTGGTGACGTTTTGCCCACTGAATTCTATCACCCCGGAATTGGATTTGAGCGTCCCAGTGATCAGATTGAACATCGAGGTTTTGCCAGCGCCGTTGGGGCCTATTACCCCGAGAGCCTCGCCTTTGTGGACCTCATAGCTCATGGCATCGGCGACAGTTACCGCGCCAAATGCCTTGCTCAGGTCTTGGAGTCTCAAGATTGTCGTCATGCTTCTCTCGGATGGAGGGTTCGGCACCAAGATCGGCGCCGAATGTCTGGTCAGCCCAGCAGTTTCATATCGGCCGTGATCGGAACTTCGGGCGCGGTGCTGTTCGCAACAATCTGCAGCTCATAGGCGTCTCCGGACTTCTGCCACTGGCCTCCGACCAGCGGAGTTTTGGTGACGTTGTTCATCGGCCCATCACCCCAGTTCACCGGCCCGACAATTGTGTTCAGGTTGGTTGAGGTGATTGCCGAAATGATCGAAGACGGGTCTTCCAGATCATCCGCCCGTTTGATGACATCAGCGACGACCTCGAACAGAGCGTGTTTAAAGCCAAGGGGTTGAGTCCAGGGGCGACCGGACTCTGCGGTATAACCTTCGGCTAGGTCTTTCGAGGAAATGCCGGTGAGTGAGGACGAGAACGGATGATGCGGGGACCACCAGACCTCGGTCGACAACCCGTCACCGCGGTCTCCCAGCGATTCAATGACGGATGGGAACAGAAGCGCCTTGCCAATGGTCACGACCTTTGGGTTGAACCCTTGCTGGGCGGCCTGGCTCCAGAACGTAGCGAAATCAGGTGGGATCATGTTACCCGTGACGATTTCGCAGTCGGCAGCCTTGAACGCTGCGATCTGGTTTGAGAAGTCGTCGGACAAAGGCTGATAGCGACCGGGATCGGTCAACGTGTAGCCAGCTGCGGCGAGCGGTTTAGGCAGGCCCAGTTCCGCATCGCCCCAAGCATTACCGTCGGCATCGTTGGGGAATAGACCGCCGACGGTTTTTGTGACACCCGTTTTATCCCACATATCAAGGAACGCCGCGATCACGTCTTCCAAACCCCAGAAGAAGTGATAGGTCGTTTCAAAACCCTCACCCGGAACACCATTGCGGCCAAAGAAATAGGGCTGCCAAGGGCAATCAGTCGTGATGCAGGGAACTTCGTTGATCTCTGCCTGATCCGCAACAGGGTTCACCGTGTCCGGCGTTGAAGCCGCTACGATGATATCGACCTCATCGCCCAAGATCAGGTCAGCGGCGACCTCGGCTGCGCGGTTGGGGTTGGACTGGCTGTCTTTTGAGATGATCTCGACGTTCCAAGTCTTTCCGTTATTGTCCAACCCGGCCGAAAAGACCTGCTGAATGGCTTGAAGCACATATTCATCAGCCTCGGCGAAACCAGCCAGTGGACCGGTACGCGGGCTGACATTGCCAATCCTTAGCGTCGGGTTTGCCGCATAAGCACGCGTTGCCCGGAGGATGGCCGGAGCAGCGATTGCCGCCGTAGCCCCGGCAATAAAACCGCGCCTTGTGGCCGTCTTAAAAGTCTTTGTCATTGCGTCCTCCCTTCACCGGCCTCCCGCCAGTGTTTGATTGATCTTACAAAGTCTTCTCGAGATTTTTCAGATGTTTCGCGACACGTTGGCGAATCTGATCTGCTTCGCCCTCGGCCCATTTCCTGAAACCTTCGCCTGATTTCATGCCCAGCTTGCCCGCATCGACAAGCGACTTGAGGTAGGATGAAGGGCCTTTATGCGCCTCAAGATCGTGTAGTACGTTTTCGTGGATATCGAGTGTTAGGTCAGTACCAACCAGATCTGCGTTTTCCAACGGGCCAAGGACTGCCAATCGCCGCCCAAAGCTGGACTTGATCACGGTATCAACGGCTTCCGCATCGCAAATACCGTTTTCCACCAGACTGACCGCTTCGCGCCACAGCGCATGCTGAAGGCGATTGCCGATAAAACCGGGCACGTCCTTCTCGACCATCACCGGAGTTTTTCCTGCGTCCTTCAGCAGATCGAACATGGTTTGCGCGATCTTGGGATCTGTCCATTCCGTCTTGATAACTTCAACTAGCGGGATCATATGCGGCGGGTTCCACCAATGCGTCCCCAACGCGCGTCTTTTCAGCCGCAATCCAGACATGATCTGAGTGATGGGCATGACCGACGTATTTGAAGCGAGGATGCAGGTCTCTGGTGCGTGCGCCTCGATCTCAGCAAAAATCGCTTGCTTGAGCTCCAGCTTTTCCGGTGCCGCTTCGAACACAGCGTCGGCGTTTCGAACCGAACCTTCCGTCGTCGCAAAAATCTCAATCATCTTGAGGGTTTTCGTGATTGTGACCTCGTCATCCCCCATCGCAGCCATGCTGGCACGAATGCGGTCAGGCACGGTAGCGCGCGCCTCTTCAACGGGATCTGTGATGGCCACATATTGACCTGCTTTTGCTAAGGTCAGGGCGATACCGTGCCCCATAAGACCCGCGCCGATTACCGCTATCTGCTGCTTTTTGCGCGCCATTCTTTAACCCGCCGTGTATCCGCCGTCGGCATGAAGGATATGCCCGGTGTAAAAATCAGATGCCCGCGACGCGAGAAACAAAAGAGGACCCGCAAGGTCTTCAGGCTCACCAAGTCGTCCTTTGGGAACACGGGTCAGGAAACCGTCACGCACTGCCTTCGCTTCGTCGGTGTCTTCGAACATCCAAGCCGTCAAAGGCGAACGGAATACCGTTGGCGCGATCGCGTTGACGGTGATCCCTGTTGGACCTAGCTCACATCCTAAGGCTTTGGTTATCCCATTCACAGCAGCCTTTGACGCGCAATACGCCGTGTAGCCAGCTGGGTGACCCAGGATGCTGCGCGCGGAACTGACGAAAATGATCTTGCCGTATTCGCTTTGCTTCATGTGCGCCGCCGCCGCGCGTGCCAACAGCCAGCTTTGGTTCACATTGGCGTCCATCACTGCGTCGAAGGTCTCTGGCGCCATTTCGTTGATCGGCGCAACTTTGTTCATACCGGACGCGACAACGAGAATATCGAGCCTACCAAAATTATTGACTGCTTCTTCTACCAGCGCACTGCAGGATGCCTCGTCGGACGGGCGCGTATTCACCGCAACGACGATCGCACCAAGCGACTTGCACTCTTTGGCGATCTCGTTGAGCGCGTCCTGATTGCCCGCAGCCAGAACCAGATTGCACCCAGCTCCGGCCAAGACGCGCGCTGCGACCGTGCCAAACGCGCCGGATGCTCCGGTGATCAGTGCGACGTTGTCTTTTACGTCAAACATCTTGAGTGGATCAGACATTCTTTTCGTCCTCAGCTTTCTGGCGGATACGGAATGACCACCAGCATTTTGCAGGTGTGGTTGGCGCGGTTTTCAATTTTGCGCACTTCGCCCGGTACGATCGTGCAACTATCCATCGGCCCAAGAATGGTTTCTGTGCCGTCAACGATGACGGTCATCTCACCCTCCAAGACGACGTAGACTTTCTCAAAAGGTGTGGAGTCCGGCCCAGCACCACCACCCGGTAGGAACTGGCTGAAGCCAATCCACTGATTTGTCGGCCCGCCTTCCTCAAACCCTTGCAAGCGAAGCCCATGACACCCAAAATGGTTCGGTGCTTCGTAGGGTTGGGCGTCTTGAAAGCGCTTCAGATGCATGTCCGTCTCCGCTCAAGGTTATTGGCGGCCGCCGGCGAACCGGCGACCGGTCCGTGAGTGTTCAGAATTCTTCGCCAGCTTCGATGCGGTAGGACTGGTTCTTGTCGATCATCGCAACCAGTCGGATGATGCAGCCGTCGCCTCGGTCCCAATTCCATGGGAAGAAGGCGAATGTGCAGCGCTTGCCTGTCACCGCATCCAGATCCCCACCGACATTTTCAATACCGAGAATACCTTTGGAGAACAGCATGTTGTGCACTGGTTCCCACTCGGGGAAATCAACCTCCCACGGTGTCCCCCCTGACCATTCAAGATATTCTTTTTCAAGGTGTGGCAAAATTGGACCGTTACGCTGCGGGCCAATGGCCGTTGCCAGAGGGTGATCGTTTGCCTGGGTGTCGTGGCCAACGACTTTCACACCTTTTTCGATCATCCACTCGGCAGCGGAAGGAACAAGCCCCGGGCAATAAGCAAAGTAGTCACCGTCTTCGTACTGCTTATGCCAACCAGTGTTGATGATCAGAACGTCGCCCGTGCGGATTGCGTGCCCGCAAGCCTTCTCCAGATCATCTCCTGTGATTTGCTCCCACTTCTTCTTGGGAACCGAGACGACCAATCCCGAACCGAAGAAATGCGGCAGCGGAACTTCGTCGATGAACGGCGTTCCCTGAACGACATGCGCTGGAGCATCGATGTGCGTTGTCACATGCATCGTTGTGGTAATCGTCTGAGACAACACGCCGGACTTGGCCATATAGTGCTTTCGGTCGATTTGGACGTCTTTGAAATAGGGCCAGTTCGGGCACTGGAACCCGTATCTGTGGCTAAGGTTGTAAAACTCGAGCCCCATGTCATTGTCGGTGTTTGACTGAAACTCAATGCCGCGGATTTCGACCATTGGGCATATCTCCTTTGTTCGCCGGCAACGCGGCGGTGTTCGCTTTTCAGTTGTCTGGGTGGCCTCCCCACCTGTCCCGTATGATGATGCACGCGCACCGCATTACGGTCAACTTAAAACTCACTATACGGTTGACTTGCACCGCATTGTGATACAACACTAAAAAATCGCCAGGCATCCAAAGCTACGATGCCAAGACAGAATGGGGTAGGTTAAATGTCTGAAAAACCGGATAAAGGTGGCATTCAGGTCATTTCCAGAGCAGCCTCTATTTTGCGTGTTCTAAAAGAAAACCAATCCGGAATGAGCTTGGGGAAAATCGCCGAGCGTGTTGACCTGCCCCGCTCTACGGTACAGAGAATCACAAGTGCACTTGCTGAAGAAAAACTTGTCATAGCAGATGCAAATGGAGGTGGCTTGAGGCTCGGCCCCGAACTAAGCGCTCTCGCGGGTGCCGCGCAGTACAGCATCGTCGAACACTGCCGGCTGCTTTTGACAGAACTGACCCAAAAGACCGGGGAAACCACAGACCTCGCCGTCATGCGCGGAATCGGCATGGTTTTCTTAGATCAGGTCCCAGGTGTCTATCGGTTGACGACCGTTTCGCAAGTGGGCGAGGTTTTTCCACTGACCACCACTGCAAATGGGAAAGCTTGTCTCGCTCAACTCGATGAAGAAGATGCGACAAAGCTCATTCAAAACGAATGGGAACGGAATGGTATACAAAGGAATTTGGATGAGTTCCTTTCCGAACTGAATACGGTCCGCGAACAGGGCCTTGCCTATGATTTGGACGAGCATTCCGCCGGCGTGTCGGCGATCGGGTTTTCTTTCGTCGACTGGGTCGGAGACCTGCACGCGATCTCAATTCCAGTGCCAACGACGCGATTTGCGCGACAAAAAGAAAGCATCGAAAGAGCTCTGCTGGAAACATCCTCAAGTATTCATCAAACCTTCCATTGAATACATGAAAACGACTGTGGCTCGATTTAGGCTCGGGACGGGTCAAGCTTTTGTGGCTGTAATAGACGCGAAGGTGCTGTCAGATGAATTCGAACCAGTCTTTGTTTGCCGCGTAAATTGCGTACCTATTCGGAACAAAGTTGACGCCACTCGGCAAGAGCGGCGGTGCGTGTTAGCTTGAATGTATCTCTGCGGGTCAGCGATTTTTCCTGTTTGAAGTGGTTGTATACTGAGGAATGGACGGCGGCAAACTTCTGCAAACTTCGCATCTGTTTGAAACGTTGCATCGCGCGTCCGAGTCGTCGGAAAGGAAGGTGTGAATTCTCGACTCCGTTGTTGAGCCACCTACCCGTCCTTTGTTTTTTGGTAGCGCAAAGCTCTCTGAGAGCGGCCTTGTACGATGCGAGGCGATCCGTGACGACGGTTTTCGCTTTACCGTGTCATTTCATCTACTTCTTGAGGAATTTCAGTACTGCAGCATTGTTTCGGCGTTTGGTAACAACGGCTTCCAATACATCGCCTTCGTGATAAACAGCCCGCGAGAGGTAGTGTCTCTTGCCACTCAACTTCACGAAAAGCTAGTCCACGTACCACTTCCATTTGGAGAATGCGCTCAGCTGCTGAACACGCTTTCTTCGGAATTCAGCAGCAAACACTGGGCCAAACCTATTTCACCAATACCGAACAGTTTCGTGACTCACATCGATGCCTCGCTCGTGCAACAAGTCTTCGACATTCCGAAGCGAGAGCGGGAAACGGATGTACAGCATCACCGCAAGGCGGATGATCTCGGGACTGGTTTTGAAGTACTTGAAAGAGGCAGGTTTGGTCATTCCCAGACGCTAGGCAACACCCCCACCCCGCTCAAGCAAAGCCCTTCTGACAAGAACCTAAATCTCGTTATAGCCGAGCCTCGAAAGGGCACTGGCGACCGCGGGTTCTGTCGGATTCAGACTTCCTTCGCGTGCCCATTTTTTGATGCATATTTCCGTTTCTCTGGGCTTAACAAATTCACTCTCTTTAGCCAAAATTACTAAGGCGGCCTCACGAGGTGTAAGTCCCATCGCCTCACAGACTCCCATTGCGTAGAGTTGGTCATCTCTTTCACTTACAACCGAAGATACCTTCATGGCCGAGAGCGCCATGTCTACACCGATTTCATAAACCATTGTTACTAAAATACCCTTTTAACCCAGTGACATGAAGTACAATGGACTTGGTGCTCGAAGCTTTGGTAACGATTACGCGAACATTATTTATTCTTAATCAGTAGGCACTTTGCGATGGAACAACTATTGGCTCGTTTCGTCTGCGGTTCTCGAAACAGCGTTTTGCGATGCATTCAATAACTTTCCTTGCCGCATTGGAAACAAACACGTTTGCATTTACACGCTGAGATCTTGCAACAACACTTCCTTGTAGTACTTCGCGTCCACTCGTTTTCACTCGAGTAAAAGATCGTCGCAATCGGCAAAGTACCAACCCTCTGAATAGTTCTGTGCCATCTTGGTTGCACTGCGCCTAATCCGGGTCGCTTGGCGCTGCTGCCGCTTTCCCGTAACTATGTCGAAACGCTGCCAGAGAGTGCGCGAGCAGAGCGTGAACGCCATGCCAAGACAGAGGGACAGGCCACTCTGTTGATCTGGCAAGCTCTGTTATCAGGCACAAGCAGGTACAATCCCTTAACGCACCGCCCCCTGTGGAGCCACGGCTACATCGGCCACTTTAGTGTGCCGCACATCCATCAATATGCAACGGGCGAAGGCCTAACCGCGAGCCAGGTTTGGGGAGTTGACGGGTTCAATCCCGCGTTCGTCGGCCCCCCTACTAATAGCAACCAAGTGGAACATTTGGGCATTAGCGCATTGCTACAGGGCGTGGCGCATGTGCCGGGCGCAGTCTTAGCCGCCACTGAAGCATTCGAAGTCTTCGTCGATCACGATGACCCAGCCGCTGCCCGAGCGGATAGGGCATTGAACGACGTCGTGAGAACAGTACTACTCCCCCGCATGGAGGAAGATCCGAACGCGCTGGTCTCTGCATTGACTAAAGCACTCCAATAGCGTTGCCACTTTGTCAGGCCAACTTTGATGCCGTTATCCGCATTATCGAGATAGTCTGTTTCTTTATCCTGGGCGGCAGTCCGGAAGCGGACAGTCGAAATAGGTGCAGAAATCTGCCGGTTTGGGCTCAGTATTGCCGTTCTCTGCGGTTTGCATGGTTGGCGGGTCGCAGCCCCAAGCGGACATTTTATGAGCTACTGCACTTCGCAGTCAGGCACAGCTTCAAGGCTGATGCCTTATCTAGACTTAACAATCGCTCTTTTTGGAAATGTGTGTTCGGTTAGCGCATCTGGCCTAGAAGCAATTTTGCGTTTAGCGTGGTGCCCACTGTGGGAGTTCAGTCTTTGGAAAGACGTCTAGCAGCGATACTTGCCGCCGATGTGGTTGGCTATAGCCGTCTTATTCGAAATGACGAAGCCGGCACGCTTGCAAGGGTCAAATCCCATCGCGAGCAGTTTTTTGAACCAATTGTCGCTTCGCGACATGGGCGCATCGTCAAATTGATGGGCGACGGCTTGCTTCTTGAGTTTGCAAGTGCAGTTGAGGCCGTTCGGTGTGCGTTGGACATGCAACACTATGTAAGCGTCGCTAATGCGGACCTGCCGCAAGATTCGCAGGTGCGATACCGGATCGGTCTCAATGTTGGCGACATTGTCGTCGATCAGGATGACATTCACGGGGATGGTGTAAATGTCGCCGCACGCATTGAAAGCCTGGCTGTCCCGGATGGCATTTACATGTCGGCTAGCGTTTTCGAACAGGTCCATACCAAGCTCGATCTCACCATCGAAGATTTGGGGATGCGAGAGGTCAAGAATATCTCCGAACCCGTTCACATCTACTGCCTTGCAATGGATAAAAAGGCGAAAGCCATCGTTTCTCCTATCGTGCCACTTACGAACAAGCCTTGGAAAAATCGCCTAACCACGGTTAGTTGCACCGCAATTGTACTGGCGTTAGTAGTCGCGGCATGGCTTCAACCTTGGTCCGTGGTGCAATCCCCGGACACGGATGAACAAGCCGCAGCCCTGTCTGGCAAACCCTCCATCGCGGTCATGGCGTTCGACAATCTCAACAACGACCCAAGCCAAGATTACCTCAGCGACGGACTGAGTGAGAACATCTTGACCGCCTTGTCCCGTTTTTCAGACTTCTTCGTAGTCGCCCGAAATTCGACATTTTCATATAAGGACACTCCGGCAGATATACAGAAAGTGTCAGAAGAATTGGGTGTTCGCTATATTGTTGAGGGGAGCGTTCAAATTGCCGGTGAGCGTTTGCGCGTGACGTCCCAACTCATTGATGCGACGACGGGCCAGAATATCTGGGCAGACAGCTATGACCGAGACCTACAGGACATATTTTCAGTACAGGATGAGATAACGCGAACCATAGCTTCGCTTCTCTCCACGAATATCGATTTGGCAGAGTACAGCCGTCTTAAGCATCAGCCTACTGATAGTCTTGGCGCTTACGAATTGCGCAAACGCGCGCAGGAGGAGTGGTTTACCTTCACAAAAGAAGGAAACATAAGGGCGGAAGAGCTTAGCGCAAAAGCCATTGCTCTCGATCCGAACTATGCCGGGGCGTATGTCGAAAACGCTTGGGCACATATTAACGGGTATCGTTGGGGGTGGACGAACTCTTTAACGCGCGAGGAATCACTGGAGCGCGCGTTTGAGATGGCGCGGAAAGCCATTGAACTGGAACCCTTCAATTTCAAAGGTCATTGGGTCTTAGCCAATGCAACCACTCAAAGCGGTAACCTTGAGCGGGCTGCTTCGCTTTACGACAAAGCAATTGCTCTGAATCCAAATTCGGCATCCGTTCTGGCAGATTCCATCGACCCTCTCGTCTATGGCGGCAAGGCGCCTGAAGCCGTTGAGCGCATGAAACTGGCGATCCGGCTGAACCCACATCACCAAGACTGGTATCTTTGGAATCTGGGTTGGGCTCAGTACTTCACCGAGGAGTATGAAGATGCAAAGGCTTCCGTTGAACAAATGAACGAAATACCCGACGGCTTGAAACGCACCTACGCGCCAATTCTTTTACGCCTTGGTCTTCCCAGTGATGCGCAGACTATTATCGATGAGTTTCTAGCGGCCAATCCCGAATTCACTATCCAAGAGGCGATGAATGCGCCATTCGAGAGTGAGGCGTATCTCAATCGGTGGGTAGAAGATCTGCAAAAATTGGGTGTGCCTGATACCAAAGAATGAACGATTTTTCGAGTTTGCTTTGCGGATGTCGCTACCAGACTCAGACACCCACAACTATCGCGACAAACTTTAATCCTGCGATTTGCGGCTGTGGCTTTGTAGTGTTTTCAGCCCAAAACGGGCCTTGCTCGTCGGGCTTTGCAAACGCCTATTTGCGGACAAACGCCGCCATTCAGCTTCAAAGACTGATCCGTCAGGATAAAGCAGTCTCCAAACGTTCCAACGAATTCTGCGGCCACACCTCATCGAATTTGTAGAATTCCTCGAAGATAGG
>NZ_JBQFRV010000017.1:0-87073 GCF_056537565.1 Ruegeria sp. C8 | reverse complement strand
GCTCCTCGCCAACAGCTCACAGTTTTGTGAAGAGAGTAGACAGTCTGTGGGTTTCCTGATCCAACCCAAAGGGCGCGTTGATCACGAACATTCCAGACCCGACAATCCCATGCCCTTTGCCGTTTCTAGGTCAGGTCTTTGTAGCTGATCTCACGCGTGTCTGCGCCGGGGCCGGTTTTCTCGCGGCGAACGATCAGGCGGTTCAGCGCGTGGATATAGGCTTTGGCTGACGCAACGACCGTGTCTGTGTTGGCCGATTGGCCGGTTGCGATCATGCCGTCTTCGCTCAGGCGGACCGAGACTGTGGCTTGCGCGTCGGTGCCTTCGGTGACGGCATGGACCTGATACAGTTGCAACCGGGCTGTGTTGGGGTAGATCGCGCGGATCGCTTTGAACGTTGCATCCACAGGCCCGTCGCCATGTTCGGTGGCGATGATGTCCTTGCCGTCCATCTCAAGCTCAACAGTTGCCTCGGCCTGACCACCGGTGCCGCAGGTCACTTTCATCGATACAAGCTGCAGGTAGTCGTCATGCTCGTCCATGGTCATCAAGGCGATCAAGTCGTCGTCGAACACCTCTTTCTTGCGGTCAGCCAGATCCTTGAACCGTACGAAGATGTCCTTGAGCTGGTTGTCACCGACGTCAAATCCCAACGTCTCGAGCTTGTCGCGCAGCGCGGCGCGGCCCGAGTGCTTGCCCAAGGGCAGAGAGGTGCCGGAGAGGCCGATGTCCTCGGGGCGCATGATCTCGAAGTTTTCGCGGTTCTTCAGCATCCCATCCTGATGAATGCCGCTTTCATGTGCGAAGGCGTTCTTGCCGACGATGGCTTTGTTGAACTGCACGTTGAAGCCGGACACAGTCGCCACGCGGCGCGAGATATGCATGATCTTGGTGGTGTCGATGCCCGTGTGCCAAGGCATGATGTCGTTGCGGGTGCGCAGCGCCATTACAACCTCTTCCAAAGCCGTGTTGCCCGCGCGTTCGCCCAAACCGTTGATGGTGCATTCTATCTGACGCGCACCACCTGCAACAGCGGCCAGAGAGTTCGCGGTCGCCATGCCAAGGTCGTTGTGGCAGTGGGTGGCAAAGATCACTTCATCCGCGCCCGGTACGGTCTCGATCAGGCGTTTGATCAGGTCAGCCGACTCCACCGGGGCGGTGTAGCCCACCGTGTCAGGGATGTTGATCGTGGTTGCGCCCGCTTTGATCGCAATCTCGATTACACGGCAAAGGTAGTCCCACTCGGTCCGCGTCGCATCCATCGGTGACCACTGCACGTTTTCACATAAGTTGCGCGCATGGCTGACGGTTTCGTGGATCTTCTCGGCCATCTCGTCCATCGTCAGGTTCGGAATGGCGCGGTGCAGGGGGGATGTGCCGATGAAGGTGTGAATACGGTTCTTCTCGGCGTGTTTCACCGCCTCCCAGCAGCGGTCAATGTCGGCGAAGTTCGCACGGGCCAGACCGCAGATACGGCTGTTATTCGAACGTTGCGCGATCTCGGATACGGCCTTGAAGTCGCCCTCGGATGCGATAGGGAAACCGGCTTCGATAATGTCGACGCCCATTTCGTCCAACAGCTCGGCAATCTCGAGCTTTTCGTCGTGGGTCATGGTTGCGCCGGGGCTCTGCTCGCCGTCGCGCAAAGTGGTATCGAAGATCAAGACGCGGTCTTGGTCGGTCACGTTAGTCATGGGGTTCTCTTTCTTCTTCTGTCCTAAAGCCTCTTGGCGCGCTAGCGTCCTCCTCTGAGCGGGCGCGCCGGTTGGCACGCTCAGAGGCGGATTAGGATCAGTAGGCCACGCAGCGACGGACCGCGAAGGGCGGTGTCGGCAACAAGGATATCTGCGCGGTTGATCATGAGGATGAGGTTATACCCAGCTTGCGCGGAATGAAAAGAACCAAAATTAGGACGTGGTCCTTTCTGTGCGAATTCTTAGGGACCCATCATTGATCCAGCCATTGCCGCCGCTAGGTCGTTAGAGATGAAAACAGCTTTGGTTATAGGTGCCTCTGGAGGAATTGGCTCGGCGCTTTGCACGCATCTTGAGGAGCACGGGATGCAGGTGACTAGCCTGTCCCGGTCGGTTGACGGGTTTGACCTGACCCAACCGGAACAGGCGCTGAAGGTTTTGGATGACTTGCCTGACCCGTTCGATCTGGTTCTGGTGGTCTCAGGCGCGTTGGAGATCAACGGGGCGGAGCCGGAAAAGACGATCCGCGCTGTATCGGCACAGGCCATGATGGATCAGTTTGCGTTGAATGCGGTTGGTCCGGCTTTGGTCCTCAGCCGTGGGCACAGATTGCTACCACGCGACAGGCGATCTGTTTTTGGTGTCCTGTCGGCGCGTGTGGGGTCGATCGGGGACAACCGGATCGGTGGTTGGATCAGTTACCGGGCCGCAAAAGCTGCGGTGAATCAGATCGTCCATACCTCGGCGATCGAACTTTCGCGCACGCACAAACAGGCGATCTGCGTGTCTTTGCATCCCGGCACCGTCAAAACGGCCTTCACGCAGAAATACCTTGGTCGGCATCCGGCGGTAGAGCCTGAAGAAGCCGCTCAGAATTTGCTAAACGTGGTCAACGGTCTAACGACCGATGACACGGGTGGGTTCTTCGACTGGGCCGGAAAACCCGTTCCGTGGTAGCAAGTTAACCGTCGGATGGTTCAGCCTGCGCTGGTTCCTCAGCGTTTTCGGCCTGATCGGGTTGATCCTCTTGCGCGGGCGCTTCTTCTGTTGCGCTTCGCGCAGGCAGGGCGTCATTGTCCCACACGCCAGACTCCTCTTGGCCGTTGGCATAGCGCATGGTGCCTTCGCCGTGGCGTTTGTTGTCGAGGAAGCCGCCTTCGTACACATCGCCCGTGCTGTAGCTCGCAACACCCACTCCGCTGATTTTGCCGTCAACCCAATCGCCCGTGTAGGTGAAGGTGCTAGGCGTTGTGATCGTGCCTTTGCCGTGGCGCTTGCCATTCAGGAAATCTCCGTCATAGATCGTGCCGTCCGCGTAGCTGGCCTTGCCTTTGCCCTGTCGCGCACCATCAACCCATTCGCCCTCATAGCGATAGCCGTTGGCGAAAGTGACGATGCCGGTGCCATGGCTGACCGCATTCCGGAACTCGCCGGTATAGACGACGCCGTTTGGATATGTGGCCTTGCCCTGACCTTCGAACACGCCCGCAACCCACTCACCATCATAGATGGTACCGTCAGGATATGTGTTCTGACCCTTGCCATGCGGTAGGTCCGCGCTGAGTTCGCCGATATAGGTTGAGCCGTCGGGATAAGTGATCTCACCAAAACCTTCGATCTGACCACGGGACCAGTCGCCCGTATAGCTGTAGCCATCTGTCCCGGTGAAGGTGCCTTTGCCGTGGCGCTGATCGTCTTCGTAGTCGCCCTCATAGACGTTGCCGTTGGCATAGGTTTCCTTGCCTTTGCCCTGACGGCGCCCGTCCAGCAATGCGCCCTCGTAGACATCCCCGTTGGCCAGCGTCAGCCGCCCGGTGCCTGTCATCACGTTGTTCTGCCACTGACCGTCATATTCAACGCCGTCCGACTGAACCAGACGACCTTGACCATGGCGCTGACCCTGTTCGATCTCACCTTCATAGACAGATCCATCGGCCGAAGTGATCTTGCCCATGCCCTGCTTTTCACCCTCAACCCAGTCGCCCTCATAGGCGTATCCGTTGGGGTCGGACAGAGTGCCCTTGCCGTGATGGCGCGCGTCTTTGAACGCGCCTTCATATCGCAGGCCATTGGCATATTGGGCCACGCCGGTTCCGTTGATGGCCCCGTTGGACCACGTCCCTTCGTAGGTGCCGCCATCGGGATAGGTGATCTTGCCCTGGCCGTCTGGCTGGCCATCGGCGAATGTACCTTCGTAGATCGCGCCATTTGCAAAGCGCGCCGTGCCTTGCCCCTGAATCTTGCCTTCGATCCATTCGCCCGAATACTCGAACCCGTTGGGTAGCCGATACGACCCGGTCCCGTGCCGCAAGCCGTTCAGGAAGGTGCCTTCATAGACGCCTCCGACCTCGTCATCCTTGACGATGACGGTTCCGTCCTGTGCAAAGGCTGCCGCTGCGATCAGGGTCATGGCCCCTGCAGCAATCGAATTTCGGATCACATCCATTGTTGTTCCTGCCTGCCCGATCATCATTGCTTGCTTTCTTCGGCGCAAAACTAAGGGACCGTCACGGGCAGAGCAACGGCTTTTGCCGCATGGCCCTTTCACTCGCGCGGTGATCTGCTAAATGCAAAAGGACTGACGAAGGCAAGAGGGCAGCATGGCCGACCGTTTCCGCATCACTCTGGCGCAGCTTAACCCCACCGTGGGGGATATTTCCGGCAATGCCGCCAAAGCACGCGCAGCGTGGCACGAGGCCCGCGAGGCCGGGGCCGATATGGTGGCCTTCCCCGAGATGTTCATCACCGGCTACAACACGCAGGACCTTGTGATGAAGCCCGTGTTTCACCGCGCTGCTATGGCCGCGATTGAGGCGCTGGCCGTGGACTGCGCCGAGGGTCCCGCCATCGCCATCGGCGGGCCGTGGGTAGAAGATGACAGCCTCTACAACGCGTATCTGATCCTGAATGGTGGCCGAATCACCAGCAAGTCCCTGAAGCACCATCTGCCGAACGAGACCGTGTTTGATGAGGTGCGTCTTTATGATTCCGGCCCGCTGGGTGGGCCGTACTCGGTGGGCAATTTCCGCATCGGCAGTCCGATCTGCGAAGATGGCTGGCATCCGGATGTGGCTGAAACGCTGGAGGAAACCGGGGCCGAGTTTCTGCTGATCCCCAACGGCTCGCCCTATTTCCGGGACAAATACGATGTGCGTCTGAACCACATGGTGGCCCGCGTGGTCGAGACCGGCCTGCCGCTGATCTATCTGAACATGGTTGGCGGGCAAGACGATCAGGTTTTTGACGGAGCAACTTTCGGTCTTAACCCGGGTGGTGAGCTTGCCTTCCGCATGCCCGTATTCGACGAAGCGATACGCCACGTGGACCTTGAGCGTGGCGATGACGGCTGGCGCATCGTCCCGGCCGAGATCGTCCCCCAACCGGATGTGTGGGAGCAAGACTACCGCGCCATGGTCCAATCCTTGCGTGACTACATGGGCAAGACCGGTTTCAAAAAGGCGGTTCTCGGGCTGTCAGGCGGGGTCGATTCAGCCCTGGTTGCGGCCATTGCCGTTGACGCGATTGGCGCTGACAATGTGCGTTGCGTGATGCTGCCATCGGAATACACCAGCCAAACCTCGCTGGACGATGCCGAGGCGGTCGCTAAGGCGCTGGGCGTTCACTATGACTATGTGCCGATCTCGGACAGCCGCGCGGCGGTGACCGAGACACTTGCCTCTTTGTTTGCCGGTCGCGATGCCGATCTGACCGAAGAGAACATCCAGTCCCGCCTGCGAGGTGTGTTGCTGATGGCGATCTCGAACAAATTTGGTGAGATGCTTTTGACCACCGGTAACAAATCCGAGGTTGCGGTTGGTTATGCTACCATCTACGGCGACATGAACGGGGGCTATAACCCGATCAAGGACCTCTACAAAACCCGCGTGTTCGAGACCTGCCGCTGGCGCAACGCCAATCATCGCGACTGGATGATGGGGCCTGAAGGCGAGGTCATCCGACCGTCGGTCATCGACAAACCCCCAAGCGCCGAGCTGCGCGAAGATCAGAAAGACAGCGACAGCCTGCCGGACTATCCGGTTCTGGATGGCATTCTGGATATCCTGGTCGATCAGGATGGCTCGATCGCCGATTGTGTTGCGGCCGGTTTCGATGAGGCCGATGCCAAACGGGTCGAGCATCTGATTTACATCAGCGAGTATAAACGGTTTCAGTCCGCCCCCGGCACGCGCCTGACCAGCCGGGCCTTCTGGTTGGATCGCCGCTATCCAATTGTGAATCGTTGGCGTGATCAGGGGTAAATAAGGCACATTGTTTCCCGTTATGGGGTAGCGATACTCTGATTTCTCGGATTGTTTCCGATAGGGCGCGTGCCCCGTTCATTTCCCGGGGTGATCCGCAGGCTATCCTTGTTTTTGCGACATTTTTCCGCCACATTTATGCTTGGATATTGCCTCATGTGAGGCGGGTGTGACGTATTGCTGCGAGGGGCGCAGGGTCATGGCAAACTGTTTTTAGCCTGACGACGTAACATCCGGGTGGGATGTCTGAGTGAACAGTGTGGTGTTACTATGAATGAGCAATATGATAAATCGCTTCACGCGCCGCGTGCGCTGAATACGATGGAATCTCCTCCCCAAGAGTTGGACGAGGAGAAACTGGATGCGGCCATTGCGGACATGTTGAGGGAAGATGCAGGTCAGCAGAATGTCGCGCCGATGAAGCGTCCTGAATTCCCTGATCTTGTCCCCCAGGAAGAGGTCCGGACCGGGTCAAAGCCCAAGGCCAGCGGGTTCTCGGCCAATCTGCGTCAGAAATGGGCTGAGCTGTCAGGCGCGGCGTAAATCGCTAGGCTAAAGTCGTAGGAGGTGCGGCGTATTTCGCGACACCTTTGGCGCGCGCGCCACAGGTCTGCACAATCCTTTTGTGAACCTCAAAAAACCGGTTGCCAGTAGCACAGCGGTCGGTCTCCATGGCGGTCCATGCGATTGTCCATGAGCTTTTGATGCCCGGTCCCAAGCCTACTGTCTTCGACTCCGATCTCTCATTGCCGAAACAAACCGATATCGTCGTGATTGGCGGCGGTATCATTGGTGTATCCACGGCCTTGGAGCTGGCTGAGCGGGGTGTTTCGGTCCTGTTGTGTGAAAAGGGTCAGATCGCGGGCGAGCAAAGCTCTCGCAATTGGGGATGGGTGCGTCTTGGGATGCGCGACCCGAGGGAGATCCCTCTGATGCAAGAGTCGCTGCGGCTTTGGCGCGGGATGGATGACCGGATCGGACGTCAGATCGGCTATACGCAGTCAGGGATTCTGTTCGGGGCCTCAGGCCAGCGGGATGCGCGCAATCTTGAACGTTGGATGCGCCATGTCGACGGGTTGGACACTGGCGCGCGGATCGTCGCTGGTGCGGAACTGGCCGATCTGATGCCCGGTGCGCAGTCGGAAATATCTAGCGGTCTCTACATGCCGCAAGACGGTCGGGCCGAGCCGCAATGGGCCGCCCCCGCCATCGCCGAGGCCGCGCGTGATCGCGGGGCGATCATCATGACCAATTGCGCCGTCCGTAGCGTCGATATGCAAGCGGGCCGCGTCGCCGGAGTGTTCACCGAACGGGGCCGAGTGGCGTGTGACCGGGTTGTTTTGGCCGGTGGGGCGTGGTCGCGCTTGTTTGCGGGAAATGCTGGGATCGACCTGCCTCAACTGAAGGTGCTGAACACAGTCATGCGCGTGTCGTCGGTGGTCGAGGGGCCCGAGGTCGCGCTTTGGTCGGATGGGTTTGCAATCCGAAAGCGGGCGGATGGGGGCTATACCATCGCTTCGGGCCATGAAAACACGGTGGATATCGTGCCCGACAGTTTCCGGCTGGCCCTCAAGTTCCTGCCAGCCTTCGCACAGGAATGGAGATCGCTGCGCTTTCGCCTGTCAGGCCGTTGGACGACCGAGGCGCGCGAGGATCGGCGCTGGCTGCCCACTGATGTGACTCCGTTCGAACATTGCCGCGTGCTGGATCCAGAGCCGTCGCAAAAGGTCATCCGTGGCGCGTGGGCGAATGCGCGCAAGAGTTATCCGGCGCTGGAGCAGGCCGAGATCGTCCAAAGCTGGGCGGGGATGATTGATGTGACACCGGACGCGATCCCAGTGATGTCGTCGGTCGATGATCTGCCGGGTCTGTTCATTGCCACCGGCTTCTCCGGCCACGGTTTCGGCATTGGCCCCGGCGCGGGCCTGCTGATGGCAGATCTGGTCATGCACAGAACGCCCTGTGTGGATCCGGCCGCGTTTCGCCTGTCTCGTTTCACCGACGGCTCAAAGGTCCGGCCGGACCCTGGGTACTGAAGGCTTAGCCCATCATTTGATAGCTGACGGGCACAAAGCGGAAGCCGTCGCCTCGGGTCTCGACATAGCCAGCGCCCGGGAAGGGCATGTGATAGCCGATCATCGGTACTTTGTCGGCGGCCAGCAGGCCCAAAATCTTACGGCGTGATTCCGTTGCGGCGGCTTTGTCCATGTCGAACCGAACTTCCCATTCGGGGTGCGCAAAGGACCAGACATAGTGATTGGCAAGGTCCGCAGTCAGGATAAGGCGCTGACCGTTGCTTTCCAGGTGGTAGACCATGTGACCGGGGGTATGTCCAAAGGTCGCCATCGCCGTCACGCCCGAGGCCACGTCTCCGCCATCCTCAATAAAACTCATCTTCTCCGCCAGAGGGGTGACTTTGGCAGCAACCAGATCGCCGACCCGGTTCCCGGCTTCCTGAGCGGACCAGAAATCATATTCGGGTGCCGCAGTGACATAGCGGGCATTGGGGAATGTCGGCGCGTCGTTTGTGGTCATGCCGCCGATGTGGTCTGGATGCATATGGGTCAGCACGACCACGTTAATCTGATCAGGCGTGACACCTGCATCTGCCAAAGCGGCCTGAATGCCGCCCTGACCAAGCCCGGTGTCGAAAAGGATCAGTTCCGAGCCTGTGTTCACCAGGGTCGGCGTGAAAAAGAATTGTGCTACGTCAGGCGAGATGAAGTTTTCGGCTGATACTTTGGCGAAATCCTCATCCGATGCGCCGCCGCCAAAGATTTCCTGCGCACCATCGCGTGGCAGGCTGCCATCCAGCAGGGTTGTGACCGTGAAGTCGCCCAGCTGGAATGATCTTGCGATGGTCGAGTTCGCCTTTGTCTCGGCTCCGGCGGCCAAAAGAGGGGTCGCTGCGGATGCAAATGGAAGGGCTGCTGCGGCGCCCAAGGCCGCTCTGCGTGTTAAATTGATGGCCATTTCTTGGTCTCCCTGTCAGAACGCCAGCGAAAAAGGTAGTTCGCTTCGGGTCGCGTGCCACTTTATACACCGGTACTTAGTCTGCGTGGATGAACATTGCGTGTTAATATTTGTTCATCTTGCGATCTGGGGTGCCCGTGGAGCCTACAGCGTTTCGGTTTAACCTGAGACACGAATACCCTGCCACGCTTTCAGCGTTCTCGGGACATTCGTGTCACCTAATGAGTCAAGCTAAACCCGAAACGCTTTAGGCAATCCGAAACGCCTGCTGGACAAAAACGCGCCGTTGTGACAAGAGCCGCGCCAACAGGAGACACCCATGACAACCACCCGTTTCGCCCCGTCGCCCACCGGTTACATCCATGTGGGCAACCTGCGCACCGCTCTGATGAACTACCTGATCGCCCGCAAGGCAGGCGGTACCTTCATACTGCGTATTGACGATACCGATCCTGAGCGCTCGAAAGAGGAATATGTCGACGCGATCAAACAGGATCTTGAGTGGCTGGGTCTGCAGTGGGATCGGGTCGAACGTCAGTCCGAGCGTCTGGACCGCTACGCTGAAGCCGCCGACAAGTTGCGTGAGATGGGCCGGTTTTACGAGGCGTTCGAGACGCCGACTGAGCTGGACCTCAAGCGCAAGAAGCAGCTGAACATGGGCAAGCCGCCGGTCTATGACCGCGCCGCGCTGAACCTGAGCGAGGCCGAGAAAGACGCGCTGCGCGCCGAGCGTGGCAATGGCGTCTGGCGGTTCAAACTGGATCACGAGCGGATCGAGTGGAATGACGGCATCCTGGGTGATATCTCGATTGATGCGGCCTCGGTTTCCGATCCTGTCCTGATCCGGGGCGATGGGCAGGTTCTCTACACGATTGCGTCTGTCGTGGACGATACCGAGATGGGCGTGACCGATGTGGTGCGTGGCTCGGACCACGTCACCAACACCGCAACGCAGATTCAGATCATCAAGGCGCTGGGTGGCACTTGCCCGCGCTTTGCCCACCATTCTCTGTTGACCGGCCCTCAGGGCGAGGCGCTGTCGAAACGTCTGGGCACACTGGCCCTGCGTGATCTGCGCGAACAGGGCGTGCAGCCGATGGCGCTGCTGAGCCTGATGGCGCGTTTAGGATCGTCTGATCCGGTTGAGCTGCGGTCCGAGATGGCCGAGTTGATCGACGGGTTCGACATCAACCGTTTTGGCGCGGCTCCGACCAAGTTTGATGTGCAGGACCTGTTCCCGCTGACTGCGAAGCACCTGCAATCGCTGCCGCTGGGGGATGTTGCAGACGCCGTTGCCGAGGCGGGCGTTCCTGCTGAACTGGCTGAGCCGTTCTGGGCCATGGCGCGCGAGAACATCACCACTCTGGCTGACCTCAAGGGATGGTGGGAGCTGTGCCGGGATGGGGCCGAACCTCTGATCGCCGATGAGGATCGTGACTTTATCGCTGAGGCAATTGCGCTATTGCCAGAAGGCCCCTTCGATGGCGACACCTGGGGCACTTGGACCAAGGCCGTCAAAGAGGCCACGGGCCGCAAAGGCAAGGGCCTGTTCATGCCGCTGCGCAAGGCGCTGACCGGGATGGAGCGCGGGCCTGAGATGGCGGCACTCTTGCCGCTGTTGCAAGTGATCCGCGCGCGAGGCTGATTGCCGGGCCTTAGAACTTGAAAGAGGCGGGCAGTTCGTCTGCTTCTTTTTGTTGGTGCGGTTGGATGACCCGCACCGACGCCCGGCGCAAGCGATCGTCAACAAAGTCTGTCTCGTCAGGTTTGAGCTGTTGGTGGCGCGGGTATCTTGGCTCGGCCCTGTCATTCACGACAGGTGCGTCCCAGCCATCCGTTGTTGCGAAGAACCGGTCGACCCCGTCCGGCCCAAAAACACGCAGATATCCTTGCACAACGACGTCGATGTAGCTCAGCAGTAGCGGATGATGATCTGTCGGCGCATTGTGTCGGTCCTGCGGCACTGCATAAACAGCGATTTCAACATCCTGCTTAAGCGAATGCGTGACTGACGGCGTGGCGGGGATGCGGTCATAGGCCCACTCACGCTCATCCAGCGCGGCCCAGTCGTTTTTAGGTACGTGGGCAATCATACCTTCGATCTCGGAATCAGGATCAGGTACCGCCGTCAGGAACGCGACCGAGCGCAAGTCGGTGTGCTTCCATGCCCGCCGCCAACCTTTGAGCTTTGCAGGCCGAGGATCGGGAAAGTCATGTGTGGCCAAGTTTACGAGGCTGCCATAGCCAAAGAAATAGGGGTCTGCCATCAGCGCGAGATGTCCTTTGGGTCGATTGATGTATGTCAAACCGCTTTTTTGCCGGACATGCAATAAGATCACATCATTGATTTAGGGAGGCCCTTATGCGGATTACCAAACGGACGAATATTGCCGTGCGCCTGTTGATGTATTGCGCGGCGCATCCCGAGAGGCTGGTGACCAAGGCCGAGATCGCCGAGGTCTGCAACATTTCCGAGAACCATTTGGCCCAGGTGATCAACCAGTTGAGCCAGCTGAACTATCTCAGCACACAACGGGGCCGCAATGGGGGCATGTCGCTGGCGCGCTCGGCTGATGAGATCCGGGTGGGGGCGGTGTTCCGGGATGTGGAAGGCGCATTGCCGATTGCCGAGTGTTTTGCGGATGCCGACAACACCTGCCCTCTGACCGATGCATGCCGATTGAAGCTGGCGTTGAAGGACGCTGCTGAGGTGTTTTATGCCTCGTTGGATGATATCACGCTGGATGCTTTGGTTTGCGACAACGATCCTCTGTTGAAAATCCTGCAACCCGTCGCCTGCGTGCGCTAAGGGGTCAATCGCTGGCGCGAAGGATGCGGGCTGGTCTTACCGATAGCGGCCGCAGGGCGAAGGCAAGCCCTGCACCCAATGTCACGACCATTCCGGCCAATACGATGCCAACGGCTGAAGGCCAGATAACTGTATAGCCGGTGTCGAAGATATAGGTGGCGACGGCCCAGCCCCCCAGAATTCCGACCAGAAGGGCGACTCCCCCAGCGGCTGCTCCCAGCAAGACAGCACGCAGAGCAAAGCTTTGCAGGATGCGCTGCCGGTTCGCCCCGAGTGTTTTCAGCACCGCAGCTTCGTAGCGTCGCGCAGGCTCTCCGGCGGCGGCTGCGCCGATCAGAACCAGAAACCCGGTCAAAAGCGAGACACCTGCCCCGTAGGAGGTTGCCGCTGCCAACCCGGCCAGCAGGCCCGACACCCGGTCAATAGCGTCCCGCACCCGAATCGCGGTGATGTTGGGATACTGGTTAGCCAGATCGCGCAGGATCGCGGTTTCGGCCTGTTCCTCGGCATAGACGGTGGCGATGAAACTGTGTGGTGCCCCGGCCAGCGCCGAAGGGTTCATGGACATGATGAAGCCCATACCCGCAGTCGAAAAGTCGACCTCGCGCAATGAGGTCAGGCGGGCCGTGATATCTCGGCCCAAGATGTTAACCGTCAACTCATCCCCAAGGGTCAGGCCCATCTCCGCGGCCTCTTCAGCGGCGAAGCTGACTTGCGGTTCTCCGGAATAGTCTTCGGCCCACCAATCGCCTGCTGTAACGCGGGCGTTTTCGGGCGGGCGGGTCGAGTAAGTGATACCTCGATCGCCTTCAAGAACCCAATGGTCCCCGGCTATGTCGCGCGCGGGGCGTCCGTTGATCTGGGTTATGATGCCGCGCAGCATCGGTGCGCTTTCGATCCGGCTGACGGATGGGTCGGTTTCAAGACGTTCGGTGAAGCCCGGCATCTGGTCCTTTTGGATGTCGACAAAGAAATAGGACGGCGCGACATCCGGCAGGTTGCCCGAGATCGCATTGCGTAAGGTTCCATCAATCTGTCCAACGGCGGCCAGAACAGACAGGCCGAGACCTAGGGACAGGACCACCGATGCCGCGCCCTCACGCGGGTCGGAAATGGCCGAGAGCGCCCATCGCAGGGCAGGGCGGCCACGCGCGGCGGGTTTGCCAGCGCGGGCGATGCGGCCGATCGCGATGGCCGACAGGGACAGAAGGATGAGCGCGCCCACCAAGCCAGCACTGGTCCAGAGCGTCAGTCGGGCCGAGCCGCTGAACCACGCGGCGATTGCAATCAGCAGGAGCAGCCCGAAACCGGTGGCCATGACATAGATGGGTCGGGGGAGGGCGCGGGCCGTGGTCAGCGCATCACGGAAGAGAGTGGCGGCGCGCACCTCCTCGGTGCGGGCCAATGGCCAGAGCGTGAACAGAAAGGCGGTCAGAATGCCGTAGATCGCAGCCTCGGCCAGAGCTTGCGGGTAGAGGGCGAAAACCGCCGGAATCGGCAGCAGGTTTTCGATCATTGGGGCCAGAGCCAGCGGCAGGACCCCGCCCAATGTGACGCCGATGGCTATTCCGATGCCCGACAACAGCCCGATCTGGATCATGTAGGTCTGGAAAATCGTCGCGCGGTCGGCCCCCAAGGTACGCAAGGTGGCGATGGTTTCGGTCTTCTGAGACAGGTAGGCTCGGACGGCTGCGGATACGCCTATGCCTCCGACTGCCAACCCTGAAATGCCGACCAGAACCAGAAACGCGCTGAGGCGGTTGACGAATTCAGTGATGCCGGGTGCCCCGTTGCGGGCGTCGGTCCAGCGCATGCCGGTGCCATCGAAGGCTTCCTTGGCCTGCTGGGAGAGGTTTGCAAGATCAGTGCCTCTGGGCAGATCGAGGCGGTATTTGGTCGAAAACAGCGTGCCCGGTGCCAATAGGCCGGAGGCCTGCAAGTCTTCAGTTCGGACCAGTGTTCTTGGCCCAAGGGCGAATCCGTCCGCCGCACCGTCCGGTTCATGACGCAAGGCCGCCATCAGGACAAACTCCTGCGTGCCTAAGGCGAAGCGATCGCCGACCGTCAGCCCCATCCGATCGATCAATGCGGGGGCTATGACGGCACCAGGCAGGCCGTCTGCGCCCGCAAAAGCGTTGTCCAGTCGCATCTCTGGGGCCAGAGTGACAGATCCCACCAAAGGGTAAGCGCCATCTACCGCTTTGACTTGTGTCAGCGCCCGCTCGGTTCCGGTGTCTTGCGCGGCGACAGCCATCGACCGGAAATCGACAACCGCGGACACTTGTTGCGCGGTCTCGTCCATCCAGCGCCGTTCTTCGTCGCTGGCAAAGCGATAGGTGAACTCAAGCTGCGCGTCTCCGCCCAGCAAGGCAGCCCCTTCCTGCGTCAACCCTGTCTGGATGGCCGAGCGGACCGAGCCGACCGCAGCGATGGCGGCAACCCCAAGGGCGAGACAGGCGAGAAAAATATGAAAGCCGCGCAGGCCTCCGCGTAGTTCACGACGTGCCAGCCGTCCGGCCAGTCGCAGACTCATTCCGCGGCCTCTTGCTTGGTCTCATCCGAGATGCGGCCATCGCGCAGGCGCACAACGCGGTCGCAGCGCGCCGCCAGCGATGGGCTGTGCGTGACCAATACCAAGGTCGCGCCGTGCTTGTCCCGCAGACCGAACAAAAGATCGACGATTGCAGCACCGTTGGTTTCATCCAGATTGCCCGTCGGCTCATCCGCCAGCAGGATCTGAGGGCGCGGGGCCGAGGCGCGGGCCAGGGCAACCCGCTGCTGCTCACCCCCGGACAATTGCGCCGGATAGTGGTCGCGCCGATGGGACAGACCGACGGTGTCGAGTTCTGCTTCGGCGCGGGTGAATGCGTCCTTGTGGCCAGCCAGCTCCAGTGGGGTGGCAACGTTTTCCAGTGCCGTCATGGTGGGGATCAGATGGAAGTTCTGGAACACGATACCCATCGTGTCGCGTCGAAAGCGGGCCAGAGTATCTTCATCCATTGTCGTCAGATCCTGACCCAAAGCCGAGACGCGACCGCCGGTCGCTTGCTCCAACCCGCCCATCAGCATCAGAAGCGAAGATTTGCCCGACCCGGATGGCCCGATCAGCCCCAGACTCTCACCCTTCGTCACGGACAGAGAGATTTCATGCAGGATATCGACCCGCCCGGCATTGCCATCTAGAGACAAAGAGGCATTTTGGAGCGTAAGAACAGCTGAAGTCATTGGTCTTTCCATCGGAGGGCAGTCAATTGGGATATGGAGCGTTTGTAGCTCTGCGCAAGGTTCTGGTTTCAGGGCTGTTTGTCAGTTGGGGCTATACTGCAACAGCCGAGCCCGTGGTGATTGCCGCATTGGGGGATTCGCTAACCCAAGGCTATGGGCTGGTCGAACAGGATGGGTTTGTCCCACAGCTGGAACGCTGGCTGCAGGCGAACGGGGCCGAGGTTCGTTTGATCAACGCAGGTGTCTCGGGGGATACAACGGCGGGCGGCGCGGCGCGGGTCGAGTGGACTTTGACGCCGGATGTGGACGCGATGATCGTTGCGCTGGGTGGCAACGACTTGCTGCGCGGTCTCGATCCCGATCTGTCGCGCGCCAACTTGACCGCAATCCTGAGCGCGGCTGAAACAAGCGATGTCGACGTTTTGCTGATCGGCATGCAGGCCCCCGGCAACTATGGTCCGGACTACAAACAGGCGTTCGACACGATCTACCCGGATTTGGCTGAACAGTTTGATGTCCTCTACGCCGAGAGTTTCTTTGACGGTCTCGCCTCGAGTGGTGATCCGAACGCAGTCAGCCAATACATGCAGCCTGATAGGATTCACCCGAATGCCCAAGGCGTCGCGCGGATTGTTGAGGCGCTTGGCCCATCCGTGCTGGAACTGGTCAAGATGTCGGGTGAACAGGGCTAGGGGCCGTCAAACCACTGTGACGACCGTTCCGATCGGCACACGGTTGTAGAGATCTACCACGTGTTCGTTCATCATCCGGATACATCCGTTCGACGCGGCCCGCCCGATCGTCTGGGGCTGCGTTGTGCCGTGGATACGGAAATAGGTGTCTACCCCGTTCTGGAATAGATAGAGTGCGCGCGCGCCCAACGGATTGTCGCCCCCGCCGGGCTGAACATAGTCGTTATCCTTGAAACGGGCATAGGCCACCGGATCCCGCTCGATCATCTCTTGCGTGGGACGCCAGGTGGGCCATTCCTTCTTCACGTCGATGGTCGCAGTGCCGGTGAACTCCAACCCGGCTTTGCCGACACCACAGCCATAGCGGACCGCCTTGCGCGGTTCGGTCACGTAGTACAGGTAGAATGATCGCGGCACGACCAGCAGTTGCCCCGGCTGAAACTGCTTTTTGATCCGGACAAATTGCGGTGTGGGATCATACTCGGCAGCCTTCTTGGCAACGGCAATACCGGGGAGAAGGCTCAGGGCCGTTCCGGCCAGAAAAACACGACGTGTAAACATGTGCGCCTCTTGAATTGACCTGAAAAATCATCACTCGAATTCCAGAATGATATCTTAATTGGTCAATTATGGGGCAGATATTACGAAATTGTGATATGAGGCCTTTCGGCCACAAAAAAGGGCGGGGTTTACCCCCGCCCGTCTGAGTGACTTATGCCAGTTCGATATTGTCTGCGCTTTCGCGACCGTCACGACCCGAGCGCAGCTCATAGGTGACTTTCTGGTTGTCGGCCAGACCGGTCAGGCCCGAACGCTCGACAGCCGAGATGTGAACGAAGATGTCTTTGCCGCCATCTTCGGGTGCGATAAAGCCGTAGCCTTTGGTGGTGTTGAACCATTTTACGGTGCCTGCAGGCATGTCCGTGTCTCCTGTTTAGTGCTGCCCACGTGGATGCGGCAGCCTGGCGTCGTCGGTCTGGATCGAATGACTGAGCGCCGTAGAAGGAGACAGTGGGTCGAAATAGAAAAACGTTAGCCCTTTGGATATGGCATTGGGGTGCGGGTGTGGCAAGAGTGGATTGAACAGGATGCGCTGTGAATTCAGGGCGTAACGGGTGATTTGAACGTGAATCCGCCGACGAAATTTCACCTTTGGCTCCACCGCATTCGTCTCTCCATCGCGATATTCGCGCGGGCAGGGTTGATCCGGAGTGGAGCGGTATGGTCACCGAGGGCGCGTTCGGAGAGCCGTAGGATGGGGTTTCACCCCATCATTTGAGAGGTCGGAGTTTGCATAGCATATTGTTTGGTGCGCGGGAACAGATCGTGCGTGTGTTCGGGTAGGGTCGTTGAGTGAGTGATGGGGTGAAACCCCATCCTACGCTTGCTACCTGCTGCGCCTATTCGGGACCCTTGATTTGTATGGGTTTTTCCTGTGCTATTTGCTTCTGCGCTTCTTTTTTGGCGGCTATTTCACCAAGCTTTTCGAAGCGCTTTTTTCTTCGCTCTCTTTCTACATACCATTCATCAAAAAGACTTTCGATCAACTCAATGAGAATCTGTGCTTCTTGTGGATCAACATCAATTATAGTATTGATGTCTTTTTCCATATGAGCGCCTATGTTGCCAATTTTCCTAACATGATCAATAGCTTCTACACTTTCCGCCGATACACCCTTGGGAGCCTTTTCGGCTTCAACTCTTTTTTGAAGTTCATTGATCTCGTCGACTAGACGACCTTTCCTAATCTCGCAAAAATCACGGATCATTCCTTGCAAGCATCGTCTTGCAAGAGTCGCGGAAGCTTTCGGGCTTAGGTCCCGAATTTCGCAAGCTTCGATATAGTCTTGGCGTAACGCAATCGGAATGAAATCAGGTTGGGGCTTAGCGGAATTGCGCGGTATAAGTCTTTCGTGAAGCATTGGGTCGGCTTCAGACGAAAAAAACCGTCCATCTAGTGCGTTGACACCATACTGTGAATATTTTTCCGCAGGTAATAAGCTAACGTCCACAGTCACTTTAAGACAATCAGGGTTTGAGCAGCAAATGGCTTGTCCCTCTAACCCGAAGAAGCCCCAAGCAGTTTCGCCAACGAGGAAATGAAAACGATCGGAGGAGATGCGTTCGCGTGTCACAGTTTGAGTTTGGCTACAGTAAGGACAGGTCCAATTGAATGACATTTGTACTCTCGTTTGGAATGTGATGGACCTAATTTCTAGGTAGATCAGCTACCTCGCAAACTTCTTATGCTTCAACCGCTTGGGCTCCAGCGCATCCGGTCCCAGACGGCGCTTTTTGTCCTCTTCGTAGTCCTCGAAGTTGCCCTCGAACCATTCCACGTGCGCGTCACCTTCGAACGCCAAGATGTGCGTGCAAATCCGGTCGAGGAAGAAGCGGTCGTGGGAGATGACGACGGCGCAGCCGGCGAAGTCGACCAGCGCGTCTTCCAGTGCGCGTAGGGTTTCGACGTCGAGGTCGTTGGTCGGTTCGTCGAGCAGCAGGACGTTACCGCCCTCTTTCAGCAGGCGGGCCATGTGGACGCGGTTGCGCTCACCACCTGACAGCAGCGAGACCTTTTTCTGCTGGTCGCCGCCCTTAAAGTTGAAGGACGAGCAATAGGCGCGGGAATTGACCTGCGCGTCGCCCAGCTGGATGATCTCGGCGCCGCCGGTGATTGCCTCCCACACGGTATCGCCATCCTTAAGGTCGTCGCGGGACTGGTCGACATAAGACAGTTCGACCGTGTCGCCCAGCGTGATGGTGCCACTGTCGGGCTGTTCCTGACCGGTGAGCATCTTGAACAGGGTCGATTTACCGGCACCGTTGGGGCCGATGACGCCGACGATGCCGCCGGGGGGCAGGGCGAAGTCCAGCCCTTCGATCAGTTGCTTGTCGCCCATGTGTTTCGACAGGCCCTCGACCTCGATCACCTTGCCACCAAGGCGCTGGCCGTTGGGTATTACGATCTGGGCGCGGGTCAGCTTTTCGCGTTCGGACTGTTCGGCCAACTCGTTGTAGGCGTTGATCCGGGCCTTGGATTTGGCCTGGCGGGCCTTCTGGCCCTGACGCATCCATTCCAACTCGCGTTGCAGGGTCTTCTGCTTGGACTTGTCTTCGCGGGCTTCCTGCTCCAGCCGTTTGGCCTTTTGTTCCAGCCATGCGGAGTAGTTGCCCTCGTACGGAATGCCACGGCCGCGGTCGAGTTCGAGGATCCAGCCAGTGATGTCATCCAGGAAATAACGGTCGTGGGTGACGATCAGGATGGTGCCCTTGTAGTCGATCAGGTGCTGTTGCAGCCAGGCGATGGTCTCGGCGTCCAGGTGGTTGGTCGGTTCGTCGAGCAGAAGCATGTCGGGTGCTTCCAGCAGCAGCTTGCACAGCGCCACGCGGCGTTTCTCACCCCCCGAGAGGTTGGCGATGTTGGCATCGTCCGGCGGGCAGCGCAGCGCCTCCATCGAGACGTCGATCTGGCTGTCGAGGTCCCACAGGTTTTCCGCGTCGATCGCGTCCTGGAGGGTGGTCATCTCTTCCATCAACTCGTCCGAGTAATTCTCAGCGATCTCCATGGCGATCTCGTTGAAGCGGTCGACCTTGGCCTTTTTCGCGGACACGCCCAGCATGACATTTTCGCGGACGGTCAGGGATTCATCCAGCTGCGGTTCCTGTGGCAGATAGCCCACCTTGGCGCCTTCAGCCGCCCATGCCTCACCGGTGAAATCCGTATCAAGGCCGGCCATGATCTTCATCAGTGTCGATTTACCCGCGCCGTTGACGCCGACGACACCGATTTTCACGCCGGGCAGAAAGCTCAGGTGGATGTTTTCAAAGCACTTCTTGCCTCCGGGATAGGTCTTTGAGACACCCTGCATGTGGTAGACATATTGATAGGCGGCCATGTCGCGTCCTCTGGGTCGGGGAAATTGGGTTGAAACGCTTGATATCCAAGCGGAGCGGGCGGGGCAAGCTGGTGGTTTCGTGATTTTTTGCTGAGACCTTGGGCAGGCTAGAGTGGCTTCGGTTTGAGAGGCGCGTGAGATGTCAGAACTTGCGGAATTGATTGCTGGGTGGGCAAAGCCCGGTCGGGTCGATTGGATCGGAGTGCGTCCAGCCCGGCGGGCGGAGATCGTCACCTTGGGCGACGCTAGGATTTCCGCCGATGGTTTAGATGGAGATCGTAGTCGCACGGGCAAGAGAGCGGTGACTTTGATCCAACAGGAGCATTTGGCGGCGATTGGCTCGTACCTTGGACAAGGGCCGATCGCGCCAGAGATATTGCGGCGCAATCTGGTGGTTTCAGGGATTAACCTCTCCGCGCTCAAAGGACGCGAGGTGCAGGTGGGTGAGGCGATTTTGCGCTTTACCGTGATCTGTGCGCCCTGCAGCCGGATGGAGGAAGCGCTGGGAAAAGGCGGCTATTCTGCCGTGCGTGGGCACGGCGGGTGGTGTGCCGAAGTGGTGCGCCCTGGACGCGTTCGGGTGGGCGATACGGTGCAACCGATTGATTGACAAGCTGCTTCAGTTCTGAACAACAGCAAAGGATGTTGCGCAGCCAGATACCATATGCTCGGCCCGGACAGGTCATTGGGCTGTTCGGGGGGTCCTTTGATCCTCCGCATCAAGGTCATGTGCATGTCAGCCTTGAGGCGATGAAGGCTTTCGGTTTGGATCGTGTGTGGTGGCTGGTTTCTCCGGGTAACCCTCTGAAACAGCAAGGGCCTGCGCCTTTGCCGCGTCGGTTAGAGGCCGCGCGGGCGGTGATGCAGCACCCTCGGGTGGACGTTACGGATATCGAGGCGCTGACGGGTACGCGGGCGACTGCGGATACTCTGGCGGTCCTCCGGCGGCTTTATCCTCAAGTTCGGTTCGTCTGGATCATGGGGGCCGACAATCTGGCGCAGTTTCACCAATGGAAGGACTGGCGGCTGATCATGGACAGCGTCCCCGTGGGCGTTGTGGCGCGACCGGGGGATCGAATTTCCGCGCGGATGTCGCCAGCGGCGCGGGTCTACGCACCCTACAGAATTGACGGGCAGGCGCGGCATCTATTGGGACGCGCGCAGGCGCCGGCATGGTGTTTCGTGAACGTGCCGATGGTCAATCTCAGTTCAACTGAACTTCGCAATCGCGGCATCTGGGCAAACGGAGTGTTGCCCGAATAGCCACATTGCCTGCATATTCTCATGCAATGGTTGTCCAAATTTCATCTCTGGGATTTTAATTGACCCATGGTTGATCGTATTTCACGCCGTTTGTTTCTGGCAGGGTTGAGCGCAGCTGCGATCCCTGCGGCTGCCTTTGCGCAGGCGCCTTTGGTATCCTTGCGGCCTCAGGCCCGTGGACCTCAGCTGACCGGGGCCGAGCGGTTCGTTCGCGCAGCCGGGCTGCGGGGCGATGTGATCTTTGCAGTGGCAGATGTTGAGACGGGCACCCAGCTTGAGGCGCTGGGGGGTGAGGCCGGGTTGCCTCCGGCCAGTGTGGGCAAGGCGCTGACCGCGCTCTATGCGTTGGACGTTCTGGGGCCAGATCATCGCTTTGAGACCAAGCTTCTGGCGGATGGGACAATTGAGAATGGCATTCTAAAAGGCGATTTGATCCTTGTCGGTGGCGGAGACCCTCTGCTGGATACAGATGCATTGGCAAGCATGGCAGCCAATCTGCGCGAGGCCGGGGTTACAGAGGTGCGCGGGGCGTTCAAAGTCTATGGCGGAGCCTTGCCCTACGTGTTCAGCATCGACCCTGGGCAGCCAGATCATCTGGGCTATAGTCCGGCGATCAGTGGAATTTCTTTGAACTTCAACCGCGTTCATTTCGAATGGAAGCGGGCCGGGACGAATTACAACGTCACGATGGATGCGCGCAGCGCCAAGTACCGTCCGGATGTCGATATGGCTGTGATGCGGGTGGAACCGCGCAGCCTGCCGATCTACACCTATCAACCCAGCGCACGTCAGGACCGCTGGACCGTGGCCAAAGGCGCGCTGGGCAATGGCGGTGCACGTTGGTTGCCTGTTCGAAAACCGGCACTTTATGCGGGCGATGTGTTTCGCACGCTTGCCCGCTCAAACGGGGTTGTTCTTGGTCGGGTGCAAGTCACTCAGGAAACCCCGAAAGGCACTGCGTTGGTTGTGCATCAGAGTGACCGGTTGGAGAGTATCCTGCGCGGGATGTTGAAATACTCGACCAATTTGACGGCAGAAATGGTTGGTATGGCGGCTACGAAAGCACGCGGGGTCAGGCCGAGTGACCTGGCGGACTCGGCGGCAGAGATGAACCGCTGGGCGGCTGAGACCTATGGGGCCAACCAAATCGCCATGGTGGATCACTCTGGTCTGGGTGATGCGTCCCGCATGCCTCCGGGTGATCTGGTGAAGGCGCTTGTTGCGGCGCGCAAAACCGGGGCGCTGCGGCCCCTGCTCAAGCCTTTTACGCTGACCGATAGTCAGGGTCGCGCGGTCAAGGATCACCCCATCAAGGTGAATGCAAAAACCGGAACGCTGAACTTCGTCTCGGGTCTTGGCGGCTTTCTGACTACGGCCGACGGGTCCGAACTGGCCTTTGCGATCTTTACGGCAGATGTGGACCACCGCGCCACGATCCCGCGTGAACAACGCGAGCGACCAGAAGGCGCTCGCAGTTGGAACCGACGGTCGCGCAAGCTTCAGCGGGCTTTGATTGAGCGCTGGGGGTCTCTTTACGGCAGTTGAACCTAAATCGTGTGGCGCGCGCGGGCACCGCGTTCGATTGCGGCAGCGTGCAGGCGGTCGATGTTTAGCTCATAGCGGATTTCTTCCAGCAAACGTAGCTCGGTCTCGGCCAGTGAACCGTCTGCGGCGGCTACGTCGCAGGCCAGCGCATAGGCGGTTTCATTCAGGCGTTCGGGCAGGTTTTCTCGGATCAGTCCGAACAGGGCATCCAACCCATCTTCCTGCTCGAACAGGTCGAACACGATTTGCGAAACCCGGCGGGTGCGGTCGATGTCATAACCCGCAAAAACAGGCAGCATATTCACCGCGCCTTCGATCTTGACCAGTTCGGCGGTGCGGATCGTCTCATCCGACGCCGAGATCGCGACCATGATCGCCACAAGGCAATCTTGCGGAGACATCGGGTGTGGTACTTGATCGGTCATTGGGTCGTCCTGAGTCATTTGCTGCCGTCGCACGATAGGAGGGCTGGCGGGCAGGTTCAACGGCTTTTGCTGGCGAGGGTCAGAGAATTGGCAATGGCCCCCGGGTTTTGGTTTGGCGCAACACGAAGTTGCTACGGGTGTCACGTACCAGGCCGGACTTCAAAAGGCGCTGCATGATGAAAAGCTCAAGATCTTCGGGCGATTTGGCATAGACCTTGAGGAGGAAGTCATGATCTCCGGTAATCGACGCGCATTCCACGATCTGAGGTTCTGTCTCAACCAGACGGAGGAAGGCGTTGATGCTGTCTTCCTGATGGCTCTGCAATGCGACGTGGATATAGGCAATGGCGTTCAGTCCGACAGACTTGGCGCGGACCTGCGCAGTGTAGCCCGATACAACGCCTGAGGCCTCAAGATCCCGCACCCGACGCCAGCATTGCGAGGCAGACAGGCCCGTGCGGTCTGCAAGCTCCTGCATCGATAGTCGGCCATCGGTTTGCAGCTGTTGCAGGATGGCCAGATCAGCAGGTTGAAATGTTTGTGTCAATTTCTCTCCAGACGCAAAATGAATACTTCAACTTTAGTCGATTTCTCCATCCAGAGAAACTGAATTCGCCTTCTCCCTTGAATAGAATGTCTGCGAAGGGGAGGAGAAGATGCCGAAAACAACGAAATACCGCGCTAAAATCGCCGATGCGAAGGGTCATATCGCGTATACGGCTGAAGAGGATGCAGTTTGGGCCGATCTCTATGCGGCGCAGCAGGACAACGTGCAGAAATACATGGCGCGTGACTATCTCGACGGCCTGAAACGGTTGGAGTTGCCGAAGACCCGTGTGCCCTCCTGCACGGATATCTCGGAACGTTTGTTGGACCTAACTGGATGGCGGGTTCAGCCTGTGCCGGCTCTGATCGGGTTCGAGACCTTCTTCGGGATGCTGGCTGACAGGGTGTTTCCGGCAGCGTCCTTCATCCGCTCACGCGAGGATTTCGACTATATTGAAGAGCCGGACATCTTTCACGAGATCTTTGGGCATACGCCCTTGCTCAGCGATCCCAGATTTGCGGCGTTCAGTCAGGCCATCGGCAAGGCCGGGGTGCAGGCTGGGCCGAAGGACTATGCTTGGCTGATCCGGCTCTATTGGTTCTCGGTCGAGTTCGGGTTACGATGGCAAGATGGTGAAATCAAAGCGCTGGGTTCGGGTCTGGCGTCCTCGCCTACTGAACTTGTCTATGCGGTCGAAAGTGATATGCCGGACCGGGACCCGTTCGACGTGCTGACGATCCTGCGTACTCCATACCGGATCGACATGCACCAGATGGGCTACTTTGTTCTGCAAGACCCCGAGGCGCTGTTCGCCGCGGCCGACAGGGACCTGTTGGCAGATGTAAGACAGGCGCAGTCGCTCGGTCTATTGCCCAACAAGTTCCCACCCAAAGCAACAGCAGCGGAGTGATCGAAAATGACCACAACAGGACAAACCTGCAACCTGTCAGACCGTACGTGCGTACCTTGTTCCGGCGGCATTCCCGCCCTGACGGCAGACGAGGCAAGCGCTCATTTGGGCGAGCTTTCATCGGACTGGGCACTGAATGCCGGGTCGACCGAGCTAAGCCGCCACTTCGCGTTCAAGGGTTTCGCTAAGGCGACATATCTGGCCAATCTCTGTGCATGGCTGGCGGAGCAGCAGGGCCACCATCCCGATATCTCATTCGGCTGGGGCTATGTGGATGTCAGGCTTACGACCCATGAAATCGGCGGGCTCAGCGAGAATGACTTTATCTGGGCGGCGAAACTGGACCAGTTGACCGGTTAAATCGGACTAGATCCGCGGAAAAACCCCGTGCTTTTATTGACTCATGCTGCACCGTCACAATAGGAGGGGCCGGTCGGTTGCAAAGGGCGATCGGCGCTGTTTTTCCCGATGGAGCAAATCTGATGTCTGAACTGCGTGAAACCGCAATGTCGTCCAAGGCCTGGCCTTTCGAAGAGGCGCGCCGGTTGCTCAAACGCTATCAGAAGAACGCTCCGGAGAAGGGGTTTGTGCTGTTCGAGACGGGCTATGGCCCCTCGGGCCTGCCGCATATCGGCACCTTTGGGGAGGTCGCGCGAACCACGATGGTCAAGCGCGCGTTTGAGGCGCTGTCGGATATCCCAACCAAGCTGATCTGTTTTTCGGACGATCTGGACGGTATGCGAAAAGTGCCCAGCAACGTGCCGAACCCGGAGATTCTGGAGCAGCACCTGCAGCGTCCGCTGACTTCGGTGCCCGATCCATTCGGTGAATACGAAAGCTTTGGGGCGCACAACAACGCTATGCTACGCCGGTTCCTCGACACCTTTGGATTCGAGTATGAGTTCTATTCGGCCAAGGAATTCTACGAGTCCGGACAGTTTGACGAGATCCTAAAGCGTGCTGTCGAACGCTACGATGAGATCATGGCGATCATGCTGAAAAGTCTCCGCGAAGAACGGCAGCAAACTTATTCGATCTTCCTGCCTCTGCATCCCGAAAGCGGGCGGGTGATGTATGTGCCGATGAAGAAGGTCTGCGCCGAGACCTACACCGTGACCTTTGATGATGAGACGGGCAAGGAATGGACCGTTCCCGTCACAGGCGGCAACGTCAAGCTGCAGTGGAAGCCGGACTTTGGCGCGCGCTGGGCTGCATTGGGCGTCGATTTCGAGATGTACGGCAAGGAACACGCCACCAACGAAAAGATCTATGACGCGATCTGCCGTGCTTTGGGTGGTCGTGCGCCTGAGCATTTCTCGTATGAGCTGTTTCTGGATGAAAATGGCCAGAAAATCTCGAAATCGTCGGGCAATGGCGTGTCGATAGACGAATGGCTGACCTATGCGCCTACGGAGAGCCTGTCTTATTTCATGTATCAAAAGCCCAAGACGGCCAAGCGGATGCATTTCGACGTTATTCCGAAAGCCTATGATGAATATCACCAGCAGCTGCGGGCCTATCCGGGGCAGGATCTGAAGGCGCAGTTGAACAACCCGGTCTGGCATATTCATGGCGGAGATGTCCCGGAATCGAGCCTGATCGTTCCATTTGCCATGTTGCTGAACCTTGCGTCGGTTTCCGGGGCCGAGGACAAAGAGGCGCTGTGGGGCTTCATCCGCCGTTATGCGCCTGAGGCGACGGCAGAAAGCCACCCCGATCTGGATCAGGCGGCGGGTTTTGCCGTGCGCTACTTCAACGATTTCGTCAAACCAATGCGCAAGCACCGCGCCCCGACGGAGCAAGAGCGCGAGGCGCTGGAGGCTCTGAAAGCCGCGCTTGAGGCATATGACGGCCCGACCGAGGATGAGGCGCTGCAATCGGTGGTCTATTCCATAGGGCGTGAGCGGTTTGACCCGATGCGTGGCTGGTTCACCGCCCTCTACGAGGTACTTTTGGGTGCCTCGCAAGGCCCGCGTTTTGGTGGCTTCATTGCCCTCTATGGCGTGCCGGAAACGATCGCGCTGATCGATAAGGCCTTGGCCGGAGAGCTGGTCTGATTTGACCTGATCCCGCATGGGGCTACCGTTCCGACAGGAGGTAGCCCTATGCGTAGTTTACTGCTTGCCCTGTCCCTGAGCGCCGGTTTGGCCTCGGGTGCGTTTGCCCAAAGCGCCGAGATCGAGGCCAATATCGCGGCCCAGATCCAGGCCTTCAAGGCGAATGATTTCGCCACGGCCTTTACCTTTGCCAGCCCCAATATTCAGCGTCTTTTCGGAAACCCGGACAATTTCGGAGCGATGGTACGCAATGGCTATCCCATGGTCTGGCGTCCCTCTGACGTGCGATTTCTGGAACTGCGCGAGGTCGCAGGCGCGTTGTGGCAGAAGGTCATGATCACCGATGGCGATGGTGCGGTTCACATTCTCGACTATCAGATGATCCAGCAGGAGAATGTCTGGAAGATCAACGGCGTGCAGCTACTTGGGCGCGCCGACCCCGCGGCCTGATGCAACACCACCGTCACGGTCGCATGAGTGGCGGTTAATCCCTTTTGGATACTCAGATCGTCGCGTTCGGGATGGACCTGAACACGGCGTTTGAACGTGCAGCCATTGGGCCGCGCGACGAGGAAAGGGATTTCTATGAACAAGGCAATCACCGACGGCATTGTGTTCATGCCGCCTGCTTTCGAAAACGGTCTGGGCGTGTGGTCTGTGGGCGATGGCACGCCGGGCTCTCCGACCTATGATGGCTCGGGCACCGGGGCGTTTGTGCCGTCGGATGCGGATTTTGGCGGCTGTCTTGAGATCCTGAAGATCAATAACCCGCAACAGTTGCGTCATATGGGCCAGACCCAAATCCTGCCGGGGTGCTATTTGCAGATCAAGGCGCGGGTCAAGGCGATCAGTGGCCCTCTGCCCGAGGTGCGGATCGCTGCCTGGGCCGGCGCAGCAGGCGACACCCATCTGGCGGGCGTGGTCGAGCAAGGCCCAGCCACCCAGCTGACAAGCTATGGCGCAGTGACCGAGATTACCGCGATTGTGGGCACGGGTCAGCGTCCGGGCGTGGACATGGCGTGGGGCGTCAGGGCGCTCTACGGTCATTTCGGCATTGATGTTGAGGGCGCTAACGGGGCCGTCATCCGCGTCGATGATCTGGAGATCACGGATGTCACCGGCGTGTTCCTGCGTGAGATCATCAGCCGTGTGGACGTGCGCGACTATGGTGCGGTGGGCGACGGTATTGCTGACGACTCGGCCGCGTTCGAGGCAGCGGATCAGGCCGCTGGAGGCCGTCGCATTTTTGTACCCCAAGGCACCTATCGCCTGGCTGAGAACACCACCCTGTCCTCAGAGGTCGAGTTTGAAGGCACTGTGACGATGCCTGACGACAAGATGCTTCTGCTGCTGAAAAACTATGACCTGCCAGCATATATCGCCGCGTTCGGGAATGAAGAGCTGGCTTTCAAAAAAGCGTTTCAGGCATTGTTGAACAACTCGGACCATGAATCGCTGGATCTGGCCGGCCGCAAGATCGAAGTGACGGCCCCAATCGACATGTTTGCCGCTGTTCCCAACAAGCCGGGGTTTTCAACCCGTCGCGTCATCCGTAACGGTCAGTTCGATGTCAAAAGCAGTTCGGCTTGGGATACCGAGACCTTCACCTCGGTCGCGACCTATGACCCTGCGGATTCGACCCGTCTGACCAATGTGGCCAACGTCGCGAACATCCCCATCGGTTCGCTGGTTCAAGGCAGCGGCGTCGGGCGCGAGATCTACGTGCGCGGCAAGGATGAAAGCGCTGGTGAGTTGACGCTGAATGCGCCGTTGTATGATGCGGCAGGGACCCAGACCTTCACTTTTGTATCCTTCAAATACCTGCTGGATTTCGGTAATTTCGGAGTGCTGCGCAAGTTCGGGATGGAGCAGATCGAGTTCCAGTGCAACGGCCGTTGCAGCGCCATTCGTCTGGCACCTGCGGGAAGCACATTCTCATTGTCGGATTGTTTCATCAGCCGTCCGCTGGATCGCGGCATCACCTCGATTGGAACGGGCTGCAAGGGTATGCTGATCGACAATTGCCAGTTCCTGTCCTCGGAAGAGTCCTTCATTGTACCCGATCGCAAGTCGATCGCGCTGAACACCACCTCGAACGACGTGAAGATCCGCCACAACCGGGCGGTGCGCTTCAAGCACTTTGCGGTTATCGGCGGCGACAACAACATGATCCTTGGCAACCACTTTTTCCAGGGCGACAGTATCCCGCAAGGGGTGCGGACCGCAGGGCTGATCATGATCGGCACCTATAACAGCTCGACCATCGCCGAGAATTACGTGGACAATTGCTTTGTGCAGTGGACGAACGAGCGTGACACGACGCCCGCCTATGTTTCGGGCTATTCCTTCAGCGCCATGAGCATCACCGACAATATCTTCTATTCCAGCGAGGCGCCGCCCTGGTTCAGCTATATCGTGATCCGCCCGTACGGTCCGGGGCATTTTCTCAACGGGCTGGCGGTGACCGGCAACAAGTTCCGCTCTAACGGGACGGACCTAGAGCGTGCCGACCGGGTGGATACGTCTTTTGCGGATCTGGATGCGGATCAGCACATCAACGTCACGTTCAGAAACAACACCTATCACGGAATTGATGCCAAGGTGGAAAACCCGCTGCGGGTGCGACATAGCCAGAGCTCGGCCTCGCAGGTCTGGACCATCGACTCGGACGGTCGGTTGCCGTTTGGCTCCAAGGCTCGCAGTTGCGACGCAGTGGCGGTTCTGGGGCCGCTCAGAACGGCGCTTGGGTCGGTGCGCTATTCCTTTCCCTATGCCGATGTCGAACAGGGCAGCAATGGCGACGCTGTCCAACTGCGCTGGGCCGAAAGCCTGAGCGGCGATGTCTCGGTACAGATGCGTCTGGAAGAGTGACGATAGCAGCCAGTCGCCCCTGTATCGGGGCGGCTTCGCTTTGGGTGACAGGAAAGACAAGACGTTTGGGAATCCTGTGCTAGGCTGAGGGTAAGCCAAAGGAGGACTCAGATGCCGACCATAGCCAAAACCGCAAGCGTTCAGACCGTCATTACCACATTTGAGATGACACCCGGCACCTGTCAGGACCTGCTAGAGGCGCTGACGGATGCTTATTCCGACTTCATCTCAAAACAGCCCGGTTTTGTATCGGCCGGCCTGCATGTCAACGACGCCCAGACCCGTATTGCCAATTATTCGCAATGGGAACGGCGCGAGGATTTTCTTGCCATGCTGCGCACCCCGGAAATGCGTGACCGCAACCGCAAGATCAATGAACTGTGCAAGAGTTTTGAGCCGGTCATGTATGACGTGGCTGAGACATTCAATTGACGCAGGTCCGGTGTCCCGGTGTCAGATGTCTGTAGCTTCGACGCGGTAAGCTTTGCCAAACCCGCCGTTCAGCAACCCATCCTCAATCTCGAAGCGGACAAAGCTGAAATCGGCGAAATCTGCATAGAGTTTAGCCTTGGGGCGAAGTGACAGATACCTCTGGCGGAGGTTGTCATGATCCGCCGTTCCCCTTGCAACCAAACGAGCCGTCGCGTGCAAGGTCAGCCGAGGATGCGTCAGCGGATCCCCCTGAGGGCCGGGATCCCCAATCAGCAAGGCGCAGGCCGTGTTGTTCTGTAGCGCCCGGCTATGTTCCGACAGGCTTGAAATCAGCGAGATCGGCTGCCTCTCGGCATCTGTTGCAAGAGCAATCCGCGATACTGATGGCAAAGCGGTGCCAGGGCTCAGAACGGCGAGCGCGGCATGGGTCGCCTCATCCATCAATTCGCGGATCAGGCCCCGGACGGTGTCGTCCAGCGGTTGGTAGGGGTCTTTGTTTGGCATTTTGCCTCGCATTGGTAAGCGTGAGGGCAATCCTATCCGCTCTGATCTTTGTGTGCGAGCCGTGTTCTGCCTCGGCTTCGCCACAAATCCCCTGTATCGCGGTGGTATGATGTTTCGCAAATCCAAGTTGGACGAACCCTTGCCGACCAAACGTCAGCTCCGGGCCGAAGCTGCCCGGCGACGCGCGCTCTCTCCCGTGCGTATTCTGCTTATGGTTCTGTGCCTGCCGCTGACCGTCGCGTTGATTTCCTTCAACATGTTCGTGCGCCTTTCAGACTATGGTCGGGATGAAGCCATGGTGCACCTAATCGCGCTGGCCGGGTGCGATGCCTCTCGGGCCGTGGGGTTTGGGACGTTTTACGAAGGCTATGCGGGCTATCATCCGCGCAACGATCCCGACGGTGATGGAGTGGCCTGTGGACCGGATGTGGCGCAGCGTCAAACGGCCCCCTCGCCAAGTACGACCACGCCCCGTCAAACAACCGCCAACCAAAGGTCCTTGGGCAACGCCAAGTTCATCAAGCCCTAAAACCCGTGGGTTGAGGGCTGTCACATCCGCGACCGCTTGGCCTGTGACGCTGCGGGAATCTGCCAGTTCATGCTATGATGCCCCGCGTTGGTACCAGTTTGGTGCCTCCATCGGGCAATTTCGCCCAGCTTGGGAGGACAAAGATGTTTGCACGCGTAACTCAATTTAAAATGAAGCCCGGTACGCGCGAGGCGGCCACGGCGAAGATGAACGAATTGAAATCTGAAATCATGGGCATGCCCGGCATGCATTGTTTTACCAATGTGATGAACGAGGACGGCACCGGATATGTGATCTCGGTGGTCGAGAGCGAGAATATCTCGAACGCAAACGCCCCAAAAGTGGCCGAGCTTTGGGGGCATTTCGCTGATTTCATGGAAGCGCCGCCAACCCCGGCAGGCTTTGACGTGATTGCCCATTGGGACAAAGGCTGAACGCACGTTTGACCGGAGGCCGATCCGCGCCACTTCAGGCAGTGCTACGAGAGCAGCGACGCTGCGCAGGTGCGAAACTTGCGCACCTCTGGCGCGGCGCCTTCCAGTGAGAATTCACTCAGGTGGTCTTGCGTGAAGGCGTAGGCTGTTTGGTTGAACTCCAAGCCATCCAAGACGTTGCCAAAGCCGGTGTCTGAGACGAATAGGGACATCGCATCGTCCGACAGCTTGTGTCTTGGCGTTCCAATCTCAATCGGGTTTGGGCCTTCAAATCGCATGGCAAACCAAGGCGTTTGCGTCCAGCCTTCGGCGCGTCGCATGATTTCGAGGGTATAGAGCGGCTGCGCCGGATCGTAAGTGAGCCGGATCTCCTCTGCTTCGGTCTCGTGTGTCAACGTGCAGATCTCGCCAATCGTGGCGTTCCACGCATAGGCGGGGCTGCCGAGCAGCAGTGAGAGCAGGACAAAGCGCATAGCGAGGAACCTAGCCGCAGATTGCCCTTTGGCAAGTGTGTGACGGGCTAGCCTTTCATCGCATTCAACAAGTCCAGCAGCCGCATTCTGTCATCATCGTCAGCATAGTCACCGGTGGCCAGGCGCTGGGCAATGCTCAGGCGCAGGCGTTCCTGCTGAGTGCGGACATCTTCGCTGGCGGTTTCGGCCAATGTCTTCATAATCGCTGCCACGGCCTGTTTGCGATTGGTGCTGGGGCTGGCGATATAGTCAACAAGGCTTTGCTTACCAGAATCGAGGATGTTTTCGGCCAGATCACGCAGTTGCGCGCCATTGGGCAGCAACGGGGCAGAGACGCCCTCGGGCGGCAGGATTTCCGGTACGCTACGCGGGGCCTCGGCGAGCGTATTCGCACCGTCGACAAAGGCCTCGGTGATCATCCGGGTGATCCTGATCGCGCGCGGGTCCTTGAACAGGGCCGAGGCGATGGCCACGCCGTAATCCGTATAGACCCACGGATTGACCCGCCGCCCGCCGCGGCCCTTGGGTTTTGAAATCACATTCTGTGATTGCAAATCGGCGACCTCGGCATCGGACAGCTGAAAGCGGTAGCCTTCAAACAGGTCCTTGTTGCGCGAGACGGCCTGATTGAACGCGCTGACGGATTTTCCGTAGAACTGCGCCAGATCCTCGGCCAGCACCACACGGGTGCCGCGCACCCGGTGAATGGCGCTTTGGACCTCATGCGTGCTGGGTAGGGTGTTCGTCATGGCAACCGTTTGGAATCACAATTTGTGATTTCAAACGTGGAGGAGGGTGGGACGAGGCGCAAGGGTGGAGCGCCGAAGTGCTGGTGAAAGGAAAATTTTACTTCATCCTATGATTGTAAGGTTGATCCGCAATCGATGGCTCTGTAATGCGAAACCATCATTAAATTCAGCAGTTTGCAGGGGTTCTGTTTTGCTCGATAAAGTTAAAATCTCGACTGGTGGTGAAGTATCACTTCAGGTGATTCAGGATGTCTACAATGACATTACTGGTAGAACTGAACGTCTAGGTCGGTATTTCTTCGACGCCCATCGAATAGAATTTTCAGACATTGAAAATTTACATCGCTCAATTGAAGCGCTCATGGAGCAGTACCATTGCATGGGGTCCAACTGCTCAATCACAGTTCGATACATCGACGATAAAACGGAGCGCGTTAGTAGCTTTCAAAAATTTGCCGCACAGGGCACAACAAGAAATGAGTGCGTAGAGGAGTTTGAACTTGAATATAACTTCCTAATTATTCTTCCCAAAACGAATGAAGCAAGACCCTACACACTTGAAGTGGGTCTGCGAAACACCATGGCACTTCCAAAGAAGATGGAAAATCTACAAGCATCAGATATACAAAGGAGAATATCATTTGAGTCTATGCGGCTAACAGGTCGAATGACCATCGAATACGTTGACTTGGCAGTTGCCAGAAGCATCGAAGCACAAGTCGAAGACTGGTATTCCAGCCTTAGGAAGCAAAACGTTGGCAAAATGCACCTTGCAATTAAGAAAGCAGAGAAGGCAACTTCAATTGTTATTCAAGGCTTAGGCGCACTTGCGGTTTGTGGTGTTCTCCTTTTGCACTTCAATGAACAAAATTTTGATCTAAACTCTCTTTTTCGCGCAGGAATTGTCAGCCTATTTTGTATGATTTTGACCGTAGCTGTATCGCGTAGGCTTGGTTTCTATGCTGAAAGCCAGATAACGAGACTTATGCCTTTGTCGCTGATCCAGCTCACCCAAGCTGACGCGGAACTAGTCGCAAGGAATTCACACACCACTGGTAAAACGATAGGCAGAGTAAGCATTTCTGCATTTTGTACTGTTTTGATCGGACTGATTACTGCGTACTTAGCATCGATAGTAGGGCTTTAGGATGACTAGCGCTTCCTCCGCTTCACATTCCCACCCCGTTGTCCCGGCCTGCCAGCCGTTGACCGCCCGCGTGATTTCACTGCATCCTCGGACGCTTTCTCGACCGCCCATTGGCGCGCCATGGGGTCGTCGGCGACGGCGAGGTCGACCGCTTCCAGACGTTTGATCTCATCCCGGATATTGGCGGCCTCTTCGAATTCCAGGTTCTCGGCGGCTTTGCGCATCTTCTCGCGCAACCCGTCCAGATGGGCCTCCAAATTCGCGCCGTGCATCGGCTTGTCGATGGTGGCGGTGACGCGGTTCATGTCGACATCGCCTTCGTAGAGACCGGCGAGAACGTCCTCGACATTCTTCTTCACCGTCTCGGGCGTGATGCCGTGTTCCTCGTTATAGGCGATCTGCTTGGAGCGGCGGCGGTTGGTCTCGTTCAGGGCGCGCTCCATCGAGCCGGTGATCTTGTCGGCATACATGATCACGCGGCCATCGGCATTCCGCGCGGCGCGGCCGATGGTCTGGACCAGAGAGGTCTCGGAGCGCAGGAAGCCCTCTTTGTCGGCGTCTAGAATGGCGACCAGCCCGCATTCGGGAATGTCGAGGCCTTCGCGCAGCAGGTTGATGCCGACCAGCACGTCAAAGGCCCCCAGCCGCAGGTCGCGCAGGATTTCGATGCGTTCCAGCGTGTCGATATCCGAATGCATGTAGCGGACCTTGATGCCCTGTTCGTGTAGGTATTCGGTCAGGTCCTCGGCCATGCGTTTGGTCAGCGTGGTGACCAGCGTGCGGAAACCGTTGGCGGTGACTTTGCGCACCTCGTCCAGCAGGTCGTCCACCTGCATCGACACCGGGCGGATTTCGACCTCAGGGTCAAGAAGGCCCGTGGGGCGGATCACTTGTTCGGTGAAGACGCCGCCGGTCTGTTCGATCTCCCATTTCGCAGGCGTTGCCGAGACGAAGACGGATTGCGGGCGCATGGCGTCCCATTCCTCGAACTTGAGGGGTCGGTTGTCCATGCACGACGGCAGGCGGAACCCGTGTTCGGCCAGTGTGAATTTGCGCCGATAGTCGCCCCGGTACATGCCGCCGATCTGCGGGACCGAGACATGGGATTCGTCGGCAAAGACAATGGCGTTGTCGGGGATGAATTCAAACAGGGTTGGGGGCGGTTCACCCGGCGCGCGACCCGTGAGGTAGCGCGAATAGTTCTCGATCCCGTTGCAGACACCAGTAGCCTCGAGCATTTCCAGATCGAAATTGGTACGCTGCTCCAGACGTTGCGCTTCCAGCAGTTTGCCTTCGCCCACCAATTGGTCGAGCCGGATGCGGAGTTCCTTTTTGATGCTGATGATCGCCTGCTGCATCGTCGGTTTCGGTGTCACGTAGTGCGAGTTCGCATAGACCCGCACCTGTTCCATCGTGGCGGCGCGTTCGCCGGTCAGCGGGTCGAATTCTGTGATCTGTTCCAGTTCCTCGCCGAAGAACGACAGCTTCCAGGCGCGGTCCTCGAGGTGGGCGGGCCAGATCTCCAGCGAGTCACCCCGCACCCGGAAGGACCCGCGCTGAAACGCCTGATCGTTGCGGCGGTATTGCTGAGCTACGAGATCGGCCATGACCTGCCGTTGATCATATTCATTGCCGACCTTCAGATCCTGCGTCATCGCCCCGTAGGTTTCAACCGAGCCGATACCGTAGATGCACGAGACCGAGGCGACGATGATCACGTCGTCACGTTCCAAAAGCGCGCGGGTGGCTGAGTGGCGCATCCGGTCGATCTGTTCGTTGATCTGGGATTCTTTTTCTATGTAGGTGTCGCTGCGCGGCACATAGGCCTCGGGCTGGTAGTAATCGTAGTAAGACACGAAATACTCGACTGAGTTTTCAGGGAAGAAGCCCTTGAACTCGCCATATAGCTGCGCGGCCAGTGTCTTGTTGGGCGCAAGAATGATGGCGGGGCGCTGCGTTTCCTCAATCACTTTGGCCATGGTGAAGGTCTTGCCCGTTCCGGTCGCGCCCAGCAGAACCTGATCGCGCTCGCCATCCAGAACGCCGCCCGCCAGCTCTTTGATGGCCGTAGGCTGGTCCCCGGCGGGCGCAAAATCGGTGTGCATGACAAACGCCTTACCGCCCTCAAGCTTGAGGCGCGCGCGGACGTCTTCTGAGGTCAGCTGGGTCTTGTCGGAATGAGCATAGGCCATAGAGGGGGATTCCTTTCGCGCCTGATTTTGATCTGTTTTTGTTCCGGTTCAAGGGGGCATTTCCATTGCACGCAATTGCGACAATTGCGGACTTGTCCGAATGGATGCTGTGACGCATAAACAAAGCCAGCCAAATGAGTACGGAGAGGCGAGATGCGCGCACGGATATACCAGCCTTCGCGGAATGCGATGACCTCGGGCATGGCCAAGACCCGCAAGTGGGTTTTGGAATATGCGCCTGCGTCTTCGCGTGAAGTTGATCCGCTGATGGGCTGGACCTCATCCGATGACACTCAGACCCAGGTGCGCCTGAAATTCGATACCAAGGAAGAGGCGCTGGATTACGCCAAGGACAATGGTATCGACGTACAGGTCAGCGAGCCGCACAAGCGCAAGCCTAACCTGCGTCCGCGCGGGTATGGCGAGAATTTCGCAACTGACCGTCGCAGCCCCTGGACGCACTAAATGATCGAAATTCGACTGGCCGACCCCACGTCGGGTGCTTTGCGCCCTGTGATTGAGGCGCATTTTTCCCATAGCGAACAAGCGGGTCCGGCGGAAAGCAATCACACCATGGGGCCCGAGGCCTTGTCGGGTGACGACATCCGCTTCTGGGGTCTTTTCGAAGAGGGCCGTGCCCTGGGCTGCGGCGCGTTGAAGACCCTGCCCGATGGTACTGCCGAAGTGAAATCAGTTCACGTTGTCGAAGCCGCACGCGGGCGCGGTCTGGCGCGGGTGATGATGGCATACCTTGCCGATCTGGCGGCCAATGAGGGCACAGAGGCGCTTGTGCTTGAAACGGGCGCCGCGCATCTGCCGGATTATGATGCTGCGCGTAAGCTCTACGAGGCACTGGGTTATTCTTATTGCGACCCGATCTACGGGTATGAAGATGATCCAAACAGCGCCTTCATGCGCTTGGCTCTTGAACCCCGCCCTTAAAACCAGCAAGAAGGGCGCAGCGGTCCCTTAGCTCAACTGGATAGAGCAGCTGACTTCTAATCAGCAGGTTGAGGGTTCGAGTCCTTCAGGGATCGCCATTTCACCCAAGAAAAACACGCGGCTTGTCCGATCCGTTCTTCGCTTTTGCGGGGAAGGTTCAGAAGGGCTGGCTGAGGGGGTCGCGCCAGCCCTTCTTTAGAGGGTTACTGAGTGGTAGGTAAATCAGTAACCAATGATTAACAAATGCGCACAGCGCGCGAAATTGGGGGATTCCCGTAGTTACTGTGCCGCTACGCGGGCTCCTGTGGTGTTCAAACGGGATAGATGGGGCCTGAGAACAGCCGCTTCATGTGGTTTCAGAATGGGTGCAGCCGTCGGCCCATAAGCGTCGGAATTTACCCGCAGCTCGGGGAAAAGTGACATTATTTCAGCGCGCTGCGGGCGATCCAGCGCTCCGATCGAAGTCGGGGTCACGAAAAAACTCTCGCTAAGGACGCCTTCAGATCTGATGATCTGATGCTGATCGAACATAATATGCCAATAGCTGACATGCCCGCCTTCGCGAATCGATACTCCGTTCATGCCGCATAGGAACTTGGCTGCCACCAATGCGCGGGGCGCGCCAAACAGAAGCTCGGCTACGCTGGTGTCGATCATCATCCGGTGCTGCTGCGAGACGACTAGTTGTCTCGGGTTCCCCAGCGTGTTGGGGGCAAAGACCACAGGGGCAAAGCGCCCGGTTGCCGGAACGGATGTGCTCCCGATCCACAGAACTGGCTGCAGGCCGTTGTCCCGTGTCCAGACCTTTTGACCGACGTGGATCTGCTGCACAGGAACCGAACCGTCGGCTGTTTCGATCAATGTGTCCTCAGCAAAGCAAGCCACATAGTCCGAATACAGCGAAGACCCCGTATTCGATCCCGCAACCTTGACGTAGGACGCCCCATCTATCAGCCGTTCCGAGGCCGCGAAACCCCAGACATCTGAGGTCACGCCGTTTTGCGAAAAGACATACAGCCGGATGACAGGTCCGGTTTCTAGACCGTTTTCGTCAAGTTGCCGAATGTCGATGAAGGATTCGGATTCCACAGGAGTACCATTGGCCACGATGCCACCGCCATCGGTGACTGTGTGACCAAAGGCCTGATCATCTTCGAACACATCTGGATTGCCCGAGGTGTCATCTACAGTGACCGTGGTTCCGCCGCCCGCCGTATATTGGAAAACAGTACCGTTCGGCGTGTCTGAGTTGTTGCGGATTGGCGTGCCTACAATCCCCGCGCTGGGGCTAGACGTTACCATCATGTTTTCGCTGTCGACCGAAAAGAAACTACGCAGAACCATCTAGTACCCGTCATGATTGCTGTTGCTTTGAGCGGCCTGAACAGACCATTTGCGGCGCACCCTAGGGTGGTTCTCGACCCCGACCAATTCACGTCATCTTGAGCGTCAGGCTTATTTAGGCTTCGCGTATTCAATTGTTGTTGAGGTGACGACTGCATCGCCCGCAGACCTTGATCGGAGGACCGATGATAAAACTATTGCAACCGGTTGCAAAAAAATCCATTGTTACGCCACAGAACAGGATTCGAGGTTTTGGATGTTGAAGGTTGGATTGCTGGGCGCCGGACGGATCGGGCGGGTGCATGCGCGGGCGATATCAGCCCATCCAGGCAGTGTGCTATTTGCGGTCTCGGATGCCATGGCTCAGGCGGCCGACGATCTGGCCCATGAGCACGGTGCCGAGGTTCGAACCTCGGACCAGATCATAGCTGATCCTGAAATTGACGCGGTGCTGATCGCGACGCCGACCGACACGCATTCGGACCTGATTGAAGCCGCAACAGCGGCGGGTAAAGCTGTTTTGTGCGAAAAACCAGTCGATCTGGACCTTCAGCGGGCCATTTCCTGCCAGCAGTCGGTCGCAGCGCATGGTCAGCCCGTGATGATCGGCTTCAACCGTCGGTTTGATCCCAGCTTTTCGGCATTGAAAGCGGCTGTGGATGCAGGCGAGATCGGCAAGGCTGAACTGTTGTCCATCACCTCGTTTGACCCGGCCCCTCCGCCGGTGAGCTATGTCAAGGTTTCGGGTGGCCTGTTCCGGGACATGATGATCCACGATTTCGACATGGCGAATTTCCTGATGGGAGAGGTCCCGACGACGATTTCCGCTGTTGGCTCGTCGATCGTCGACCCAGAAATCGGCGCGGCCGGAGACGTGGATACCGCCATTGTCACAATGACTTACGCGGATGGTCGTATCGCGGCCATCAAGAATTCACGCCGGGCGGCCTATGGCTATGATCAGCGGGTCGAGCTGCTGGGTTCCGAAGGTCTTTTGCAGGCGCAGAACATGCTGGAAAACACGGTTGTCAAATCGACCTCCGCCGGCGTCGTCGGGGCCAAACCCACCTATTTCTTTCTGGAACGCTACATGCCAGCCTATCAGGCCGAGTGGGCCGCTTTTTTGGAGGCAGCGGCCTCGGGCGCGCAGGTTCCCGTCTCGCTGGAGGATGGGGTTGCCGCCCTCGCAATGGCCGAGGCGGCCACGCTGTCGGCGCAGTCCGGTAGGCCGGTTCATCTGGCTGAAGTTTTGAAACCGGTTGCAAAATGATTGAATTTCTTCAAACTGAAAACAGCTCGGATACAGACCCGGGCAATACAGATTCGGCCCAACCGAATAAATGGGGCTGATAGCCTAGGACGAAAACAGACGGTTTTATGGGAGGAAACCAAATGAACAAGTTTGTGAAACGAGTACTGATGGCCAGTGCTGTCGCGGTGGCGGCCGCAAGCGGTGCCGCGGCTGAAGGCGAAAAGTACATCCTGGTCAGCCATGCCCCTGACAGTGACAGCTGGTGGAACACGATCAAGAACGGTATCGCTTTGGCTGGTGAGCAGATGGGTGTCGAGGTGGAATATCGCAACCCGCCTACTGGTGACCTTGCGGATATGGCGCGCATCATCGATCAGGCTGCGGCCTCCGGTCCCAACGGTATCATCACCACGTTGGCTGACCCGGATATTCTCGAAGGCCCGATCAAAGCTGCTGTAGATTCCGGGATCGACGTGATCATTATGAACACTGGGACACCCGACAAGGCACGCGAAGTTGGCGCCCTGATGTATGTCGGGCAACCAGAATATGACGCTGGCTATGCGGCTGGTCTTCGGGCGAAAGGTGACGGCATTGGCTCTTTCCTTTGTGTGAACCACTACATCGTCCAGCCATCCAGCCAAGAGCGTTGCCAGGGCTTCGCGGACGGCCTGGGTATTGAGCTTGGTGAGCAGATGATCGACGCGGGACAGGACCCTGCGGAGATTAAGAACCGCGTTCTGGCCTACCTGTCGGCTAACCCAGAGACGGACGCTGTTTTGACGCTTGGCCCGACCTCTGCCGATCCAACCATCTTGGCTCTTCAAGAGAACGGCATGGCCGGTGACATTTATTTCGGCACGTTTGATCTGGGTGGCGAGATTGTCAAAGCCATCAAGGACGGTACCATTCAGTGGGGAATCGACCAGCAGCCGTTCCTGCAGGCCTACCTGCCGGTTGTTGTTCTGACTAACTACCACCGTTACGGCGTTCTGCCAGGCAACAACATCAACTCTGGCCCCGGTTTCGTGACTGCTGACGGTCTGGAGAAAATCGAAGAATTCGCAGGTGAATACCGCTGATCTTCCTAGCTGAGCGGGCGTGCTAAGGCGCCCGCTCAGACCTACTTCCAATTTTTCTGGATCACCCGCGAGGGGAGGACCACAATGACTGAGTCAGCTCAATCCACGACAGTTGAAGATGAACGGATCAAAGAGATATCGCCGCTGCGCCGTGCTCTGATCCGCCCTGAGCTGGGTGGAATTGTCGGCACCGTCGCCGTATTCACGTTTTTTCTGTTGTTTGCATTCGATAGTGGCATGTTCACCAGTCAGGGTGTGCTGAACTGGTCGATCGTTTCGGCGCAGTTCATGATCATTGCCGTAGGGGCGTGCCTGCTCATGATCGCAGGCGAATTTGACTTATCGGTTGGTTCGATGATCGGCTTTGCCGGGATGATGATCGCGATCTTCTCAGTCACACTCAGTTGGCCCGTGTGGATGGCTATCATTGTGACGTTTGCGCTCTGTGTGTCGATTGGGGCCTTGAACGGTTTTATCGTGGTGCGAACTGGCCTGCCCAGCTTTATCGTGACTTTGGCCTTTCTGTTTATCCTGCGCGGCTTCACCATTTATCTGCCGCAAACCATTGAGCGGAAGACGATCATTGGCGGAATCAAAGACGTCGCGGAAGGTGACTGGCTGGCATCGATCTTCGGTGGCAAAGTCGGACAAGGGTTCTTCACTTGGCTTGGCGAAAACGGCTTGATCGAAACGTTCGAGCGTGGAACGCGCGCAGGTCAGCCTGTTGTTGACGGTATTCCCATGCTGATTGTCTGGGCCATTGGTATCATTGTTTTTGGTCACGTGCTGCTTACCAAAACCAAGTTTGGTAACTGGATTTTCGCAGCGGGTGGCGACGCCGAGGCAGCGCGAAATTCAGGCGTGCCAGTGAACAAAGTCAAAATACTGATGTTCATGTTCACCGCCTTCTGCGCCACGGTCTTCGCAACTTGTCAGGTTATGGAGTTCGGCTCGGCTGGCGCGGACCGTGGTTTGCTTAAGGAGTTTGAAGCGATTATTGCGGTTGTAATTGGCGGCGCGCTGCTGACCGGCGGATATGGCTCGGTTCTGGGGGCTGCTTTGGGCGCTTTGATTTTTGGCGTGGTACAGCAGGGGCTGTTCTTTGCCGGCGTAGAAAGCTCATTGTTTAGGGTCTTCTTGGGGATCATCCTGTTGGGTGCCGTAATCCTGAACACCTATATCCGCCGCATCATCACAGGAGAACACTGAGATGACTGACGATACCAAGTTCCACCATGGGGACGTGCAGGATAGCAAGCCGATCATTCGTATGGTCGACATCCAGAAACACTTCGGCTCGGTGATTGCGCTGGCAGGCGTCAGCTTTGATCTTAAACCGGGGGAATGCCACTGTCTTCTCGGCGACAATGGTGCAGGCAAGTCGACCTTCATTAAGACGATGTCGGGCGTTCACAAACCAACTTCGGGCGAGATTTTCTTCGAAGACAAGCCGATGCATTTTGAAGACCCGCGCGATGCTATTTCAGCGGGGATCGCAACAGTGCATCAGCATTTGGCCATGATCCCGCTGATGAGTGTCAGCCGCAATTTCTTTATGGGTAACGAACCTACGCGCAAAGTGGCGGGAATCAGCTTCTTCGATAAGAAGCTGGCTGACGAAATCACTATGGAAGAGATGCGCAAGATGGGCATCAACCTGCGTGGCCCGGATCAGGCTGTGGGCACCCTGTCTGGAGGGGAACGCCAGACGGTTGCGATTGCGCGCGCCGTTCATTTCGGTGCCAAGATCCTGATTTTGGACGAGCCAACCTCGGCCCTTGGGGTGCGGCAAACTTCGAACGTGCTGGCGACTATCGACAAGGTGCGCAGCCAAGGCGTCGGAGTGGTTTTCATCAGCCACAACGTGCGCCACGCGCTGGCCGTCGGCGACCGCTTTACCGTACTGAACCGTGGCAAAACGCTGGGCACCGCAAGACGCGGTGAGATCACACCTGAAGAATTACAGGACCTGATGGCAGGAGGGCAGGAATTGGCCCAATTGGAAGGGTCACTGGGCGGAACGGTTTAACGCCGTTCCCCCAAAACGGGACCATTCGGTCCGACATCCAACGAAATCGCAGAATTGGCCAAAATGGCCTTGTGTTGAAAGGGATCACAATGGGCAAGACCGTCCGACTGACCGCAGCGCAAGCTTTGGTGCGCTATCTGGGCGCGCAGATGAATGAGGCTGGAGAGCCTTTTATCGCAGGTGTCTGGGCCATTTTCGGCCACGGAAACGTGGCCGGGCTGGGTGAGGCGCTGCATGGTGTCAAAGACACGCTGCCCACCTATCGCGGCCACAATGAACAGACGATGGCGCATTGCGCGATTGCATATGCCAAACAGATGCGGCGCACACGGGCGATGGCGGTGACCTCGTCCATCGGGCCGGGCGCGACCAATATGGTCACCGCTGCTGCGCTGGCCCATGTGAACCGCCTGCCGGTTCTTCTGCTGCCGGGCGACGTCTTCGCCTCGCGCGGGCCGGACCCGGTGTTGCAACAGATCGAGAGTTTTGGCGATGGCACTATCAGTGCCAATGACTGTTTCCGCCCGGTTAGCCGCTACTATGACCGTATCTCGCGCCCCGAACATCTGCTGACCGCTCTGCCGCGTGCTTTCCGCACGATGACGGATCAGGCGGATTGCGGGCCAGTCACTTTGGCCTTCTGTCAGGACGTGCAGGCCGAGGCCTATGATTACCCCGAAAGCTTCTTTGAACCGCGCGTGTGGTTCCAACGCCGTATTCGCCCAGACGAAGGCGAACTGGCGCGCGCCGTCGCCGCGATTTCCGCAGCCAAACGTCCGGTTATCGTTGCGGGCGGTGGGGTGCACTACTCGGATGCAACCGACGCCCTGCAGAGCTTTGCTGAGACACACAATATCCCAATCACCGAGACGCAGGCCGGCAAATCCGCTTTGGCCTGGGATCATCCCCTGAACCTCGGCCCAATCGGTGTGACCGGCGGCGAACCCGCCAATGACATCTGCGCCGAGGCCGATCTGGTGCTGGCCGTTGGCACGCGCCTTCAGGATTTCACGACCGGCTCTTGGGGCCTGTTCTCGAACTCCGCGCGCGAGATGATCTGCCTCAACACAGCCGCCTATGATGCCGAGAAACACGGCGCGATGCCGTTGCAATCCGACGCGCGCGTTGGCTTGCAGGAGCTGGGCGCGGCGTTGCAGGGCTACAATGCTGATCCTGTGGCGGACACTCTCAAAGCGGATTGGTTTGGCAAGGTCGACGCGCTGACCGACGCACCGGGGGACGGGAACGCGCTTCCCACCGATATGCAGGTGGTCGGCGCGGTACAGCGTGCCTCGCATGACGACACGGTGGTGATGTGCGCCGCTGGCACAATGCCGGGCGAGCTGCACAAGCTGTGGAAAGCGCCACGGCCCGGGGCTTATCACATGGAATACGGGTTCAGTTGCATGGGCTATGAGATCGCGGGTGCGATGGGCATCAAGATGGCCCAGCCGGATCGCGACGTGATCTGCTTTACCGGTGACGGCACCTACATGATGGCGAACTCGGAAATGGCGACGGCTGCGATGATGGGCGTCTCCTTCACCGTCGTAATTACCGACAACCGGGGCTTTGGTTGTATCAACCGCCTGCAAATGGGCACTGGCGGGGCCGAGTTTAACAACCTGTTGGATCACACCGTCCACGAAACCGCCTCGAACATCGATTTCGCGGCACATGCGGCGGCGATGGGGGCGACCTCAGTCAAGGTCAGCTCGATTGCCGAGCTTGAGGACGCGCTGGCCAAACGCGGTGACATCTCAGGCCCTTACGTGGTGGTCATCGACACCGATCCTTACCCCTCGACCGAATATGGCGGCACATGGTGGGAAGTCGCGGTGCCCGAGGTCAGCACCCGCCCCGAAGTGAACGAAAAACGCGCGGCCTATGAGGTTGCCATCAAGGAAAGAAACACGAAATGAGCGTGAAAATCGGGATCTCTCCGATCGCGTGGCAGAATGACGATCTGCCGGACCTGACCGCTGCATACACAATGGAACAAGCGCTGCAGGAGTCGCGTCAGATTGGTTACACCGGCGTCGAACGGGGCCAGCGGATGCCCAGCGATACCGAGGGGCTGCGCGCCTACCTTGAGGGCAACGATATCGCGCTTTGTGGCGGCTGGTGTTCCGGTGCCTCGCTGATCAACGACTTCGCGGCGGAACGAGACGCCGTGCAGGAACAGGTCGCGCAATTCGTGGCGTTGAACAGCCCGTGTATCGTTTACGCCGAATGCTCCAACACCGTTCAGGGCCAGATCGGGACGCCGGTCAATGACCGCCCGAAACTGTCGAAGGATGAGGTGCTCTCCTACGCGGCCAAGCTGACCGAGTTGGCAAAATGGATGGGTGATCAGGGCATGCCGATGGCCTATCACCACCACATGGGCACGATCATCGAAAGCGAGGATGACGTGAACTGGCTGATGGAGGGCTCAGGCCGCGAGCTGAAACTGTGCTTTGACACCGGCCACCTGCTGTTTGGCGGCGGTGACGTGATGGCGACCCTGAACCGCTGGGGCGACCGCGTGCATCACGTGCATTTCAAGGATATCCGCCCCGCCATCGTGCAGGACGTGCGGGAAAACAACCGCAGTTTCCTGGACGCCGTGATCGCAGGCGCGTTCACGGTGCCAAGTGACGGCTACATTGATTTTCAGGCGGTCGCAAATGCGCTGAAAGCGATGGATTATGACGGCTGGATCGTCGTTGAGGCAGAACAGGACCCGGCCAAAGCGCCGCCCTATGAGTACTCCAAAAAAGGCTACGACCACATCGTTGATGTCTGCGGCAAGGCAGGATTGGAGATCACCGCTTAGCACACCGCCCCAAGGGGCAACACCGAAGCCATGAGAAAGGAGAAAGTCATGGTAAATCAAGAACTCGGATATGTCGGCTATTTTGACCGGGAATCCTGTGATCTGGATGAATTCAAGGTGTTGACCTCACAGGCCCTTTCGGCGGACGCGGTGTCGTTTGCTGCGTCTGTGGAAAACAATGTGCCCGTCTATGACATGCAGGCTTTGCGTCCGCTACTAGAGCAAGCAGACAAGCGGCAGGCCTTGCTGTCCGAATGGGCTTGGGTTCTTGCCAAATCTGCAGGCGTCATCGCCCTGAAACAGGCGTATCCGGATACAAGTGTGATCGACCGGGCCACAGAAGTGTTCCGCCAGATCATCGAAGACGAACGTCAGGGCGGCGGGGGTGAGGGCGACCACTTTGCGGCCTCTGGGGCCAATGACCGGATCTGGAACGCGTTGCAGAAACAGTGCCTGCGCGATCCCGAGGGCTTTGCGCTCTATTTCGGAAACACCTCGATTGCCGCCGCGTGTGAGGCTTGGCTTGGCCCGAACTATCAGGTCACGGCGCAGATCAACCAGGTGCGCCCCGGCGGGCAGGCACAGCAAGCGCACCGTGACTATCACCTTGGCTTTCAAACGGCAGACAGCGCTGCGCGATACCCCGCGCATGCGCATTTTCTAACGGCAGCTCTGACATTGCAGGGCGCTGTGGCGCATTGCGATATGCCGGTGGAGTCCGGCCCAACCAAGCTGCTGCCGTTCTCGCAGCTTTATGCGCCCGGATATCTTGCCTTCCACGACACGGATCACCGCGCGCATTTCGAAGAGAACTACGTGCAGTTGCCTTTGCAAAAAGGGGATGCCGTGTTCTTCAACCCTGCGCTGTTCCATGCAGCGGGCGAAAACCGCAGCGCGGACATTGATCGCATGGCAAACCTGCTTCAGGTGTCCTCGGGTTTTGGTCGGGCGATGGAGGCTGTGGATCGCCGCGCGATGTCCGAGGCGGTGCTTCCGTCGCTCATCACCTTGAAACAGAGAGGTGACCTGACTGCTACTCAGCTAGAGGCCGCGATTGCCGCAACTGCCGAAGGGTATCCCTTCCCAACCAATCTCGACACGGATCCTCCGGTCGGGGGGAATGCGCCGGACAGTCAGGCGGATATCCTGCGCCGCGCTGTGGCCGAGGGGTGGTCTGAGGCGCAGCTATCGAACGCGCTTTCGGCGCTGACCACGCGGCAATCCGCCTGAAATAAGAACCGGGCGGTCTGAAGGGCCGCCCATTACCGGAGACCAACATGGCAGATTTGCTCAAGAAACCATTCGGCACCCGTGGCAAGGTCCACGACATAACTCCGGCCAGCGCCGGGTGGCGCTATGTCGGATTCGGCCTCTACCACCTGCGCGCGGGCGACAAGGCGGCCGAGGTCACTGGAGATCGTGAGGTCATTCTGGTCATGGTCGAAGGCAAGGCGCAGATCTCCGGCGCCGGGCAGGATTGGGGCGTTCTGGGCGACCGGATGAATGTGTTTGAGAAATCACCGCCTCATTGCCTCTATCTGCCCAACGGCACCGAATGGGAGGCCGTGGCCGAAACTGATTGCGTCATCGCTGTCTGCTCGGCCCCCGGAAAGGGCGGGCATCAGGCCCGGCGGATTGGACCGGATGGCATTACTCTGACCCAGCGTGGCAAGGGCGTGAACACACGCCATATCAACAATATCGCGATGGAGAATGAAGACTACGCCGACAGCCTGTTGGTTACCGAGGTGTTCACCCCAAACGGCCATTGGTCCTCATACCCCAGTCACCGCCATGATGAGGATGACTTCCCGCGTATCACCTATCTTGAGGAAACCTACTACCACCGCCTAAACCCGGCGAACGGGTTCGGAATTCAGCGCGTCTACACAGATGACGGTCAGTTGGATGAAACGATGGCAGTCTCGGATGGCGATGTTGTGACCGTTCCGCGCGGACACCACCCTTGCGGAGCACCCTATGGGTTTGAGATGTATTATCTGAACGTCATGGCCGGACCATTGCGGAAATGGCGATTTGTTGCGGCCCCCGAGGTCGAATGGATCATGGAGCGTGACGGATGACCCCAGAATTTGCCACCTATCCCAGCCTGAACGGCAAGACCGTTTTCATCACCGGCGGGGCTGGGGGGATTGGGGCGGAAACGGTTCGGGCCTTTGCTGAACAGGGGGCCAAGGTGGGTTTTCTGGACCTCAACGCGGATGCCGGCCATGAGTTGCTGGCGGAGTTGGAAGGCGAGCATGCCTTCGCCCAATGCGATCTGCGCGATATCGATGCGCTGCGCGATGCGCTGGAGCAACTGACCGAGGAACTGGGCGCAGCGCATGTTCTGGTCAACAACGCGGCACAAGATGACCGACATGACTGGCGCGAGGTTACTGCGGACTATTGGGATGAACGCATGGCGACCAATATCCGCCATATGTTCTTTGCCATTCAGGCGGTTGCCCCCGCAATGATCGAACGGGGCGCAGGCTCCATAGTCAATCTGGGGTCGAATTCCTGGTGGGAGGCCGGCGCAGGTTTCCCCGCCTATGCCACCGCCAAATCTGCGGTTCATGGCCTCACCCGAACCATGGCGCGCGAGCTGGGGGATCACCGTATCCGCGTAAACACTGTTGTCCCCGGTTGGATCATGACCCAGCGCCAGAAAGACCTGTGGGTCACGCCCGAGGCGCTGGCAAAACAAGTTGACCGCCAATGCCTGCCGGACCCGATCGACCCGGTCTATGTGGCGCGGATGGTGGTGTTTCTGGCCTCAGACGACGCCGCCATGTGCAGCGCCGGGAATTTCATGGTCGAAGGCGGCTCGATCTAGACTTAGTTTGATCATTCGGCATGGGCCAAGCAATTGTTGTCCCGTCGCCGGATATCTCAATGAAGCACCGGTTTATACTTTTAGACAGATGGTTTCGAAACCTGCCATCCAAAACGATTCCATCGAGGGACGAGTTGCGGGACAAATTGAGCTTTCGCTACAGTTGCGCCAATGACAGCTTTGCCGACGAGTAGTTCATTTCAAGAACTGCCCAGCCGCTAGCTGTTCTTCCAACTCTGGGCGTAAGTATACCTTTGCGTGTTGTTCCTCTCCTCGGCATGCACCGATCCATTCCCCAGAGTATTTTGCGAGAGCTTCTTTCAGAAAAGCTATCGCGTCCTCTTGCTGCTCGATTGAGATAAAATGTTCGTCAAGAGCAACAGGCTCAAAGCGGTGGGATGGGTTGTGGACGTGGCGTGAGGTATGCGTTTGTGCCAATGTATCGAAATAGAGTGGCATACCAAGAGAGCCTATTTCCCAAGTCGTTTCTCGCTTAGGCCCCTGATAAACGCTGGGAGGGAACGGTCTGCCTCCCTTTTGACCGATCTGAATACTCAGACCGTCCAGTTTTAAAAACAAATACATTACCGCTTCCATTCCGCCGGTTCTGACAAAATTCAACGATACGTTAAAGTTTGAAGTAGCAATCCGCCTGCTTTCGTGTTCATACCAGAACTTCAGACCTCCAGTTGTTCGGTAGTTCTGGGGGGTACATACGAGTTTCTTGGGTTGAGGTACGATGCGTCTATTGTTCTGAGCCATAGCGCTGTTCCGCTTCTCCACGTACACTGCAAGTCCAGAGGTGCCTTCGAGTCCAAATTGGCCCACTCGTTGCACCTCCAGAGCATACAGCGGACATTTAGTGTTATGCAGCATTCGGTACTAAGGGCTCTTTTTCCTCTTTCGCCGCTCGCTGGCCGAAGGACCGCTTTATCCCAGTTACACAAACACTGCCTGAGAAAGGCAATTCATCTAGGCGCAGGGTTAAACTAAGTAGCCATTCACATCTCGATCTAACTATTTCTGAGGTGGCGCGCCGAAGGCCCGGATCACGGTGCGGGCGGCAGCCTCGACCGGGTCGTGTGTCTCTTTCAGGATGCTCACGCGGTCGAACCGCTCCGGGTCGCTATTCACAGCGTCGCGTAGGGCGTTACCGAAGGCCATACGCAGCTCGGTCCCGATGTTGAATTTGCAGATCGAGGTGCCTTGGGCCAAGCGCGTGCGCTGCTCGACTGGCACGCCCGAGCCTCCGTGGATCACCAGCGGCACCTCGGTCAGCGCGTCGATCCGAGCGATCCGGTCTTCGTCAAGACCGCCTTCTTTGTTCTGCTGCAGGTGGACATTCCCAACCGAGATCGCCATCGCATCCACGCCGGTGTCACGGGCGAATTGCGCGGCCTCCTCGGGGTCAGTTCCGTTCGATCCTTCGCCGCCGGAATAGCCGACAAACCCGATCTCACCTTCACAGGAAATCCCGGCCGCATGGGCCATTTCGGCAATGGCGGAGGTCTCGTCGATATTCTGCTGCAACGGTTTGCGCGACCCGTCGAACATCAGCGACGTAAAACCGCTGTCCAACGCGATCTTACAGTCTTCATACGTGTAACCATGGTCCAGATGCGCGACCACGGGGACCGAGGCTCCCTCGGCCAGATGGCGGAACATTTTACCAAGGATGGGCAGGGGCGTGTGTTCGCGACAGCTGGGACCGGCTTGCAGGATGACCGGTGCGTTTTCGGCCTCGGCAGCGGCTACATAGGCGCGCATATCCTCCCAGCCGAGGGTTACCAAACCGCCTACGGCATAGCCATGTTCATAAGCCGGCTGCAGGACGTCTTTCAGGGTGACAAGGGTCATTTAAACTTCGCGATCATGTCTTTGATGCCCGGAATCGTCTCGACCTGATAGGCATGGGTGGGTTGGAAATACTGCACCAATGAGCGCTGCGTCAGTCCGCCGAGGATGGTGAAATAGTACATCTCATATCCCGGTAATACGCAGCAGGGATGATAGCCCTTGTCGATACAAACGGTTGAGCCATCGACGATGTGATAGGCATCGCCCGGTTCATTGTCTTCGCGCTGCAACATCTGAAGGCCCGAGCCCCAGTTGGGTTTGAAGCGGAAGTTATAGGTCTCGTCGTGGCGCGTCTCATCCGGCAGGCGGTTGGTGTCGTGTTTGTGGCTGGGAAAGCCCGACCAGCCGCCTTGGCCGACGGTGAACAGCTCACTCACCAATAGGCGGCCGACCTTGTCCTGTTGTTTCTGGCCCAGGATATGTTTGATCTTGCGATGCGTTTTGGTGTCGTCGCTGCCGTACTGCACGAGGTCATGCTCGCGTACATCGAACGGGTCCAGAACCTTGTCATACTTGGCCCCGGCGATGAAAACCTCGGCCGCGTCCGACACGCAGACCAGCTGCGTTTTGGCGCCAACCGGGACATAGACGCCCTCTGGCTCACCATCCCAAACGTCCTCGCCACGGTTGCCCAGTTTGGCGAATTGCACGCCTTCGACGTCTACATCCACCGAGCCGGTGGCGGGGGCGATGCAGGTCTCATAGCCCGGCACCTGGTATTCGAACGCCTCACCGCGCTTGAGTTTGACGATGTTGAAATAGTTCAGCGGAACCAGCGGGTCGTCGACATCGACGATGGCTTTGTTTTGGTTGTCATGGGGCGCGATGTGCATGGGGGCCTCCTATGTGGTCGGGCCGGGGTGGTCGGCCAGAAACGCATCCAGCTCGGGCGTTGTGGGCATGGCGGGGGCGCATCCGGGTTTCGAAACCACGATGGATGCACAGGCCGAACCGCGCATGACGGCTTCTTCCAACGAATAGCCAGCGGCGACAGAGGCCAGTAAGCCTGCCATAAAGCTGTCACCTGCTCCGTTGGGTTTGACTGCGGTAATCGGGTAGATGCCCGTGTGAATCTCCTGACTGTCCATCATCGTGACGGCACCTTTTTCACCCATCTTGTAGATAACGATGCGGCCTGGCTTTTCGGCCAATTCCTTGGCCTTTGCGAACCCTTTTTCGATACCGCCGGCCATGAAGCCGAATTCCTCGTCATTGCCGACAATCAGGTCACTGGCCTCTCCGGCCCGGGACAGGACATCGGCCGCCACTTCGGGCGATGGCCAGCTATAAGGGCGATAGTCGATATCGAAAATTATTGGCAACCCTGCGGCGCGGGCATTGTCAAAAGCCCGAAACGTGGCACTGCGTGATGGTTCCGCTGCAAAGACAGTTCCGGCGGATATCACGGCTGAAAATGCCGCATAATCGATCCGGTCCATGTCCTCTTCGGTGACTTGGAAATCGACCGCCCCGTTGCGGTAGATGACGTTCTGAAAATTCTCGATCCGGCTTTCATAGATCGCTAGGGATATGCGGAATTCACCGCCGACAATGCGGATGTAAGAGGTGTCGACACCGTAGTGCCGCAGGCGGTTCAGACAGAATCGACCAACTGCATCGTCCGAGACCGAGGTAACCAATGATGCCTGACTGCCGAGCTTGACCAGACCCGCGCAAATATTGGCCGAGGACCCGCCGAGATCGGCATGGAAAGTGTCGGCATCCTCGCTTTTGACACCGATTGGATCGGCAAACATATCCATTCCGGCACGACCGAAAACCGCAAACCGATTTCCTTTGATGCCCTCGATCAAAGCGCTCACGTGATGTTCCTCCGGCGTAGCGTCGTCGGCAAAGTTTGGACCTTGCGTTGAATCGATTCACACGATACTGATTTTGCAACCGGTTGCAAATAGTATGTTCGGAGCCGCGACAGATGCCTGAAATCGGAATTGGAATTGTTGGTGGCGGCTATATGGGCAAGGCGCATTCTGTTGCCATGTCCGCCGTGGGCGCTGTGTTCAACACTGCTCTGCGTCCGCAGCTCGAGGTGATTTGCGCTTCGTCCACTGAAAGTGCCGAACGATACCGTGCGGCCTATGGGTTCCAGCGCGCGACCGACGATTGGCGCGCTCTGGTTGAGGATCCGAAGGTCGAAGCGATTGTCATCGCATCGCCTCAGGAAACGCACCGCCAGATCGCCGAGGCAGCCTTTGCCTTGGGCAAGCCGGTCCTGTGCGAAAAACCTCTGGGCGCGTCGCTGGAGGACAGTCAGGCGATGACACGCGCGGCCGAGGAAGCCGGCGTCGTCAACATGGTGGGTTTCAACTATATCCGCACTCCCGCCAGCCAGTATGCGCGCCAGCTGATTACTGATGGTGAGATCGGCGACGTCACCTGGTTTCGCGGTGAGCATACTGAGGATTTCTATGCCGACCCCGACGCTCCCGCCACGTGGCGCACGACCGGCATGGCCAACGGCACGATCGGAGATCTGGCCCCGCATATGGTAAACGGCGCGCTGGCGCTGATCGGCCCGATCGCGCAGGTCATGGCTGATGTCGAAACCGTTCACCGCACGCGTCCGGGTGGAGAGGTTACGAATGACGATCACGCCCAGATTATGTGCCGCTTTGAAAAAGGTGTGATGGGCAATCTCTATTTCAGCCGCGTCGCGACGGGTCGCAAGATGGGTTATGCCTATGAGATCTCGGGCACCAAGGGCGCAATCCGGTTCGATCAGGAAGATCAGAACGCCCTCTGGCTCTATCGCCGCGAAGGGCCGGAAGGGCAGCGAGGCTTCACCAAGATTCTGACCGGCCCCGCCCATCCGGACTATGAGCCCTTCTGCCAGGGCCCCGGTCACGGTACCGGCTATCAGGACCAGATCATCATCGAGGCCAAGGATTTCCTACAAGCCATTCACACTGGCAATCCGATCTGGCCGACCTTCCGCGACGGGCATGAGGTCAACCGGGTGCTGGCGGCTGCGCTGGCTTCGTCGGACCAGCGGCAGTGGAAAGATATCAGCGATTTTTGATCGCTCTAGCTCGGTAAAATTGAAGAGAGACAAAGACCATGGCAAAGCTGAAATGGGGCATGATTGGTGGCGGCGAAGGCAGCCAGATCGGACCTGCCCATCGGTTGGGCGCGCAGGCGGACGGGATGTTCGAGTTCGCGGCAGGCGCTTTGGATCATCGGCCCGAGGTGGGCCGTGAATATGCTCAGCGGTTGGGTATCAACGCCGACCGCGCCTATGGCAGCTGGCAGGACATGCTGGCAGGCGAAAAAGACCGCCCCGACAGGATTGATCTGGTCACGATTGCCACGCCGAACTCCACCCATTTCGAAATCGCTAAGGCGTTTCTTGAGGCCGGCTTCAACGTCCTGTGCGAAAAGCCCATGACCATGACGGTCGAAGAAGGCGAAGAGATCGTACGCGTGGCCGAGGCCTCAGGCAAGATCTGCGCGGTGAACTACTGCTACTCGGCCTATCCGATGATCCGGCAGGCCCGTGCGATGGTGCGGGCAGGAGATATCGGCAAGGTGCGGTTGGTGGTGACCAATTTCAGCCATGGCCATCATGGCGATGCGACGGATGCCGAAAACCCTAGGGTTCGCTGGCGCTATGATCCGGCGATGGCGGGTGTCTCAGGCCAATTCGCCGATTGTGGTATTCATGCGCTGCATATGGCCAGTTTCGTCTGCGATGATCAGGTGAAATCCTTGTCCGCTGATATGGCCTCGACCATTTCCAGCCGCGAGCTGGAAGATGACGCGATGATCAATTTCCGTACCGAAGGCGGCACGGTTGGTCGCCTGTGGACGTCGTCCGTGGCGATCGGGCGGCAACACGGGTTCGACATTCAAGTGTTTGGTGAAACCGGCGGTTTGCGCTGGGCGTCTGAGCAGCCCAACCAGCTGATCTACACCCCAGTCGGAGGGCGCACCCAGATCATCGAAAAGGGCGAGGGTGGTCTGCATGACGAAGTGCAACGACTGTCGCGCGTGGCCATCGCCCACCCTGAGGGCTTCCCGCTGGCTGTGGCCAATATCTACTGCGATCTGGCCGATGCGATCCGGGGTGAGGCCCGTGACGGTCTGCCCGGGGCTTCAGACGGTGTGCGTTCGATCGCCGCCGTTCATGCTGCTGTCGCGTCGGGCAAAGAGGACGGCGCTTGGAAAGACGCGCGTCCGCCAATGTTCCGGTAGTCAGGCACGGGGGCGCAGCGTGCCCCTCTCGATCACCCGGCAGGGGAAAATACGGGCCTCAGGGTATCTCTGAGGCTCTTTCAACATCTCCTCGACCAGATCCACCGAGGCGTTGATGATCTGCTTGATCGGCTGGTGAATGGTGGTCAGGTCGACGCTTTCCCAACGAGACATTTCCATATCGTTCAGGCCGATGACGCCGATGTCGTGTCCTGGCGTCAGCCCATGATCCTTGAGGGCCGACAGCGCGCCAATCGACAGGATGTCATCGCCGCAGAAATACCCCTCGGCCGGGGCGCCACCCAACAGCCGCAGCATCTCGGCCCGCCCGGCATCGAACGAGTAATTCTGCGCGAAAGAATACGACACCTCGAGGTTCGCATATTGCGCTGTTTCCTCGATGAACCCGCGATATCGGTCCATCGCCGAGGTCGCATCCTTCGGTCCCCCAAGATACCCGACGCGTTTGTACCCCCGTGCCACCAGCTCTCGCGCGGCCATACGCCCGCATTCCACGTTGTCGATGCCAACCACATGCACCTCGGGCGAGGTGGCCGAGCGGCCAAATGTATGCACGACGGGAACCCCAGCGTCGTGGAACGCTTTGGCAAAACTGGGGGGCAAGGTCGATGAGGCGACAATGGCGGCATCGACCGAGTATTGCCGCAACATCCGAACGGAATTGGCGGGCTCGGTCTCGTCGGTCAGGTTCACGATCAAAGGACGCAGTCCGCGCTCCTGCAGGGCCCGTGTGAACTGGTCGAACACCTCCAAAAAGATCGGGTTGTGGAAGTTGTTCGAGATCAGCCCGATCAGCTTGGTCCGCCCGGTTGTCAGCGACGAGGCCAGCGCATTGGGGCTATATCCCAGCTCTTTCGCGGCTTTTTCCACCTTACTGCGGGTTTTGGCCGAGACCGAGGCGCCTTCGGTAAAGGTGCGCGACACGGCTGATCGCGACACACCCGCCAGCGCGGCAACATCTTTGAGGGTGACGCTCATGGCAGGTGCCTTGCGGGCAATTGGGCGGGGAGGGCGCTGGGTAGTGTCATGGTGTCAGCATTATGCACCAAGTCCGCATTGTTGCAACCGGTTGCAACAAAGCCACATCAACATCGTGCGAGGAGGAGCGTTTTTCAAAAGAAGCATCCTGGGTGATGAGAGACACGAAACCCAACGAACCTATGCGATCGAATTTACCGTGTAGGGTGCTGTAGTTGTGGAACCGACTACACAATAGTTCTAATGACCAAAGATCAGGCTATGCGTCCAGCCCGCCCGCATTCTGGATAAGAGCTGCACATTTAATCTCGATGCCGAGGCTCGGTACATGGGTGTTATCGGCAGGGCCATCGGATGATCGAGCAGGTCCGTCGCCGGTATAGCAAGTTGCACGACATCGTCATCATGTTAGGCACTGGTTTACTTGGAGCTTGGACGCCAACACAGAAGAAAGGTGTTTCGGTTTGTCCGGGGCAAGCGGACCTGAGCTGCATCCGCAAGAGCAACTCACTCGATCATGAAAGGCGGCCGTTCGCAGCAGGGAAGGCAAGACAAAAAGTCTAGCGGAGCATCCAAGTAGGACTGCACAAACGTAGGCTTGCACAGTCGCCATAATTGGCCCTTTGCCAAATCGATTGGTGATGTCTGACATAAACTCGAGCGATATGGGGTCTTTTAAGGGCTGCAACACGCGCCCGTGTTTTTGAACCCGTTCAATCGACCATGTACACCGTTTCGCCCGTGTCTATCGCCCGTTGCGCCGCTTGCCCCATTCTGACCGCCCAGAGGCCGTCGTTTAAACTTACGTCCGGCTTATCTTTTTCGCCACGAAGCACGGCCAAGAAACCTTTGTGCTGATAGTAGGTTGATCCATTGTGATCCCCAGCCGCCAATAGGTTCGGATCCACTGGAACGTCCATTGATACGGGGCCTTTGGGATTGCGCGGACTCACGATTACGCGCGGAGGTGGAGGAGCGCCCAAGTGATCCTGCCAAAAGCGCACCGGTCCTGGAACCAGCGCTTCGATTTTAGCGTCTGGTCCGACGGCTGATATCTCTTCCTGATAGCGAGAGCCTTCGGCAAACATGCAGAGTTCCAACATCGCGCGCGCACCCGAGGCAAAATCCACAAGAACATAGCCGTGATCCAGAATATCTGGGGTTTGACCATCGTAGCTCTCGTCCAAATGGTTCACTGCCTGCCCACCACTTGCCGTTATGCGTACCGGGTCGGATTGCAATATTAGACGCATGAGGTCGAAGAAGTGGCAGCATTTTTCGACGAAAGTACCGCCAGTATTGCGGTTGAAGCGGTTCCAATGGCCGACCTTGTCGAGGAACGGAAAACGATGCTCGCGGATCGATAGCATTTTTATACCACCGGCCACCTGAGCCTTCTCGATCAGAGCAGCAATAGGGGGCATGTACCGGTATTCCATCGCAACCCAAATCGGGCAGGGGTAGTCGCGCTGCAACTGCTCGAGGCGAGCCCCGTCTTGCGGGTCGGTGAATAGTGGCTTTTCTACCAAAAGCGGTAGCGGACGTGTTTCAGCGATCGCGCAAATCTGGTCCACATGAAGATGGTTTGGGCTAACAATGACGACGCAGTCCAGTGCTTCAATCGCCAGAAGCTCTTGCATGGAACCCACCATGGCCGCATTTGGCGCAATTGCCTTGGCAGCTTTTGCCATCTCTGGATCGGGCTCAAAGATCGCTGCTACATTGGTGCCTCCCAGCAATCCGATATTGTGCAGGTGCTCTTGCCCCATCATGCCGCATCCAATCAGCCCGTAATTGATGGTCCGGGTCATGTGCAATTCCTTTTACTTCAAACGTTGTACGTAGTTGGCCCGATCTGGGTCGAACCATGTTTTTGAGAATTCAACGGGTTCGGCGTTTTCCGACCAGCTGAACCGCTCGATGTAGCCTACCGATTGGCCCGCTGGTTTGGTGAAGTCAGGAGGTGTCCAGTCCGGTAACGGTTGGACCGAGACTCTGTCTTCGGCTCTTGCGATCCAGAAGCCCAATTGGCGCTGATAGAAGCGATAGAGTGAGTCGGACAGCAGGCTCTGGTCGATCAGGCCCGCTGATTCGTCTAGCCAAATTTCTTCGACTGCGATGATTGTATCATTCAGATAGCGCATCCGCCGGACACGCGAACCAGCATCAGAAGCACCGAATTTCGGCAGATTGGCTGGCTTCTTCAGATGGTCAACTGACAGGATATCCGCACGTGGCAGGCCACCCCCTTCAGGTAGTTCCAGCCTGAACATTGCATAGACGCTGTTTTGTGTACCGGTCTCGCGGATGTAATTGCCTGAGCCCTGGATACGCTCCAACATCCCCTTTTTTTCTAGCTCAGAGAGTGATTTTCGGAGCGTTCCAACCGAGACATTCAACTCCGCCGCCATCTCTCGCTCGGGTGGCAAACGCTCGCCATCGATAAGGCGCCCGGCAGCGACGTCGCGGATCAGAAGTTCCGCGATTTGAATATATACCGGCAAGGCATTTGGGTTTCGGTTGGAGGCAGACACGGTCGACGCTTCACTCGGTCGCAGGAAAAATTGATACACTATTGATCTACATCAAAGCGATTGCTACGCAAGAGGAAAGTCAAAGATGTACGGAGCGTGAATCAAATGAGCATCGTCCCCATCACATCCCCCGATCTGGATGCGGCCGAAGTTTCGTGGTTTGCTGCGCTGTGTTCCGATGACTACCAGTTCCTTGGCGTGCCCGATGGCGACCTGCGGTCGAGTTGGGAGCATTGTTCCGGCATCGTGAAAGAGGCCGAAGCGCAGGGGTTCCGCAATATCCTCTGCCCGTCCTCCTATCAGGTCGGTCAGGACACGCTGAGCTTTGTCGCTGGTTGCGCACCGATTACCGAAAAGATCAACATGCTGGCCGCCGTACGCTGTGGCGAGATGCAGCCCATCATGCTTGCTCGCACCATTGCGACGCTGGATCACATGCTGAAGGGGCGGTTGACGGTCAACATCATCTCCTCCGACTTTCCCGGTGAGAAAGCCGACAGCGCGTTCCGCTATCAGCGCTCGCGCGAAGTGGTAGAGATTCTGAAACAGGCCTGGACGCAGGATGAGATCAATCATGCAGGCGAGGTCTATAACTTCTCAGGTCTGACCACTGACCCGGCCAAGCCATACCAGGTTGGAGGGCCGCTGCTCTATTTCGGCGGCTATTCCCCCTCCGCGCTCGACCTTTGTGGCGAGCATTGTGACGTCTACCTGATGTGGCCCGAAACCAAGGACCAACTTGCCGAACGCATGAAGGCCGTTCATGCGGTCGCCGAGAACTACAACCGCACGCTGGACTACGGTTTGCGTGTTCACATGATCGTTCGGGATACCGAGGCAGAGGCGCAGGAATATGCGGATTACATCGTTTCGAAACTGGATGACGAATATGGTCGTGCAATCCGGGAGCGGGCGCTTGACTCGACCTCTCTCGGCGTTGCGCATCAGGCCAAGAACCGCGATCTGGCGGATGAATATGGTTATGTTGAACCGGGTCTCTGGACCGGTGTTGGGCGTGCGCGTTCGGGCTGTGGCGCAGCGCTTGTCGGTTCGACCGATCAGGTTATGAGCAAGATTGAAGAATACCAAAAGATGGGCATCCGCGCCTTCATCTTTTCGGGCTATCCGCACATGGATGAAGCCAAACATTTCGGCGCCCGCGTGCTGCCCAACCTGAAAACCTGTTCGCTGCCCGAAGCTTATGGGCGCGTGCCTGCAACTACCCCGGCGACCCCGCTGGGCAACGGAGTTCGTCGCTGATGCAACGCGTGAAACTATCTGACTCGCTGGAAATGAGCCGCCTTGTCTATGGCATGTGGCGCTTGGGCGACGACTCAGACACATCGGCGGCACATGTCGAAGCCAAGATCCAGGCCTGTCTGGATCAGGGTATCACCACCTTCGATCAGGCCGATATCTATGGCGATTACGGGGCCGAGGCAGTTCTGGGCAATGCCCTGCGCTCCAATCCCGGTCTGCGTCAGCGGATGGAGATCGTTACTAAATGCGACATCGTCGCGCCGGTTGGCCGTTATGCGGACGCCAAGGTAAAATACTATGACACCTCGCGCGCGCATATCGTGAAATCGGTGGACACGTCCATGTCCGAAATGGCGATTGACCATATCGATCTGCTTCTGATCCACCGCCCTGATCCCATGATGGACCACCATGAGACCGGAGCTGCGCTAGACGAGGTCGTCGCCAGTGGTAAGGTCGGCGCGGTCGGCGTGTCGAACTTCCGGCCTTGGGATTGGTCACTGCTGCAATCGGCGATGAAGACCCAACTGGTCACCAACCAGATCGAGGTGTCTCTGGGTGAGATCAGCCCCTTCACCAATGGTGATCTGGCTTTTCACCAGCAACATGGTCATCCGCTGATGGCATGGTCGCCGTTGGGGGGTGGGTTGTTGATGGCCGGAAACCCTCCGGTCGGCGTTGTCGCGGATGAAATCGCAGCCGAGTTCGGCGTGGATCGCGCCGCGGTTGCCATGGCCTTCTTGTTGGCGCATCCGGCCAACATCCTGCCAGTTCTGGGCACCAACAATCTGGACCGGATCAAACGCGCCTCGGACGCGTTGAAAGTCAAACTGGATCGTGAAAGCTGGTACCGCCTCTATGAGGCGGCACTGGGCCATGAAGTACCATGATGAATGCAATCTCAAAGGACATGACCCACACCTTCGTTCCGCACAAGGACGACACCCGCACTCTGCGCGACGCTTTCGGCCGTTTTGCGACCGGCGTCACCATCGTCACATGCGACAGCGCTGATGGCCCGGTCTGCATTACGGCCAACAGCTTTTCGTCGCTGTCATTGGACCCGCCCTTGATCATGTGGGCGGGTGACCGCAACTCGCGCCGCTTCCCCTATTTTCACAAGGCCCTTCATTTCAGCGTGCATGTGCTGTCCTCGGAACAGGCCGAGCTGTGCTTTGGCTGCTCGAAAGACGCCTTTGCGCTGCGCGACATCGCGCATGAGCGCTGTGAGAACGGAACGCCGATCCTACCGGACTGCCTGGCGCGGTTCGAATGTGAACAACACGCGTATCACGATGCGGGCGATCACGTTATTGTGGTGGGAAAGGTTCTTAAGGCCAGCATGGCGGACGGAGACGCGCTGACCTTTTATGCCGGGAAACTCGGCCAATTCGCGCAGCACTAAGCGCGATTTGACGACCGCGGGACATACCCGCGGCTGAACAAGGGAGGATCCGCATGAGCGGACTGGCATCGGTGCTTGCACCGATTGCATTCGTGAACGAAACCGTGCTGCGTCTGGGCCGCGCGGTTGGTGTCGTTGCGATTGCACTCATGGTGATCGCAATCCTAATCCAAGTGTTTTTCCGGTATGTACTGGGCAATGCACTGCCATGGCCGGATGAGGCCGCGCGGTTTTGCATGTTGTGGATGACCGGGCTTATGGCCCCCACCGCGTTCCGGCGAGGCGGCTTTGTGGCCATCGATATGCTGGAGCGCTTTCTACCGCGCGTAATCGGCCAATCACTGAACCTGTTCCTGCTGCTGATTTCGCTCGCCGTCTTGCTGGTTGCCGTCAGTATCGGCTGGTCCGAGGTCACTGGCTTTGGAGGTAGATTCGCCACCGCCGCGCTATACCTTCCTACCTCACTCGGGTTCGACGAATGGTACCGCATTCCGCGCAGTTGGATGATGGCCTCGTTGCTGGTGGGGATCATTCTGCTGATTTCGGTGAATATCGAGCTGATCCTGCGATCCTTCATCACTCTGCTCGGTGGGGGCCACCTGTTGCCTGAAATTCCTGACGCGGCAGTGGGGGCCGAATAGATGCTGATCTGGTTCCTGCCCACCTTCCTGATTTTCCTGCTGATCGGCCTGCCGGTCTTTTTCGCTTTGCTAGCCGCGCCCGGTATCCTGCTTTGGCTGAACGGACAGACCAACGACATCACGCTTCTCTATCGCAATGTCTATAACGGTATGGACAGCTTCCCGCTGATGGCGATTCCCTTCTTCATGCTGGCCGGAGAGTTGATGAACCGGGGCGGCATCACCATCCGTCTGGTCGAGTTCAGCCAGGCACTGATGGGCCATCTGCGCGGCGGTCTTGCGCATGTGAACGTCCTCAGCTCAATCCTCTTCGCGGGCCTCTCGGGGTCCGCTGTGGCGGACACCTCGGCGCTTGGGTCGATGCTAATCCCAGCGATGGAGAAGCAGGGCTATACCCGCAAATTCGCCGCCGCCATCACGGCGGCCAGTTCGGTGATCGGACCAATTATCCCACCTTCGGGCATTATGATCATCTACGCCTACGTCATGGGCGAAAGCGTCGCCGCGCTGTTCCTAGCGGGCATCGTGCCGGGCGTGATGGTGGGTGTTGGCCTGATGCTGATGATCAAACTCATGGCAGACCGCTACGACTTCCCCGTTGCCAGCCGCAAATACACATGGCCCGAGCGGCGTCAGGCCAGCCTGAAAGCCTTCTTCCCATTGATGACACCGGTGATCATTCTGGGCGGTATTCTAGGCGGCATTTTCACACCAACCGAAGCCGCCGCCGTCGCCGTGGGCTACGCGTTCATCATCGGCTTCTTCGTCCTGCGCACATTGACTTGGAAAGAAGTTCCCGAAGTGCTCAGCAACGCAGGCATGACCTCCGCCGTCGTCCTTCTGCTGGTCGGCGCGGCGATGGCGTTCAAGACGGTTGTCAGCCTCAGCCATGCGCCGGAACAACTGGCCTCGCTGATCCTCAGCCTGTCGGAAAACCCGCTGATCCTGCTGTTCCTGATCAACCTGCTACTGTTCATCGTCGGCATGTTTCTGGATGCAGGCCCCGCGATCATTATCCTTGGTCCGATCCTTGGCCCCATCTTCACCAGCCTCGGCGTCGACCCGATCCACTTTGCGATCATCATGAGCGTCAACCTGACCGTCGGCCTAGCCACACCGCCAATGGGCTTGGTGCTGTTCGTGGCCGCCGCCGTATCGCGTGAGCGGGTCGAAACCATCGCCAAGGCGATTCTGCCGTTCCTAGCCGTTGAAATCATAGTGATCTTCCTGATCACCTATATCCCCGCACTATCCATGACGATCCCGAGGATAACGGGATTTGCCAACTAACTGAGTTCCATAGGGAGGAAACGCATGCTCAGAGATTTCATCAAAACCGCAGCGGTGGCCACATCGCTCGTGGCCGCGTCCGCTATGGCCGCCACAGCCGCCGACTACACGCTGCGCGCCACTGCCAACTCGAACGAAAATGACGAAGACTATGATGGTCTGATTGTCTTCAAGAACTATGTCGAGGCCGCGTCGAACGGCGCGATCGAGGTTGAACTTTTCATCGGAACCCAGCTTTGCTCAAACGGTGCGGAATGCCTGCAGGGCGTGGCGGATGGCACGATTGATATCTACATCTCCACCTCGGGCGGCGCGTCGGGCATCTTCCCTTACGTGCAGGTTCTGGACCTGCCTTACCTGATGGCCGATGACCGCATTGCCGAGCATGTTTTGTCCGGCGACTTCACCCGCACCATGCGCAACATGGCGCTGGAGGACTCGGGCGGCGCGATCCGTCTGATGACCATAGGTAACACCGGCGGCTGGCGCAACTTCGCCAACACCCAGCGCCGCATCGCCGAGCCTGCCGACATGGAAGGTCTGAAAATCCGCACCGTGGTCGCCGACCTGCCGCAGGAACTGGTCAAAGCCCTGGGCGCTTCGCCGACACCGATCCCATGGCCGGAACTGTTCACCAGCTTCCAGACCGGTGTTGTTGAGGGTTCCAAGAACGGCATCACTGACATCATGGGCATGAAATTCCCTGACGCGGGTCTGCAATATGTCACGCTGGACGGCCATGCCTATATGGGCGCGCTGTGGTGGATGAACAACGCCAAGTTCCAGGAGATGCCTGAGGATATGCGCCGTGTCGTTGTCGACGGTTTCTATGCGCTGCAGCAGGCCACCTTTGCCTCGCCCAAGCGCAAGTCGATTCAGGCCTATGAGGATTTTGTCGCCGGTGGCGGAGACCTCTACGTGCTGACGCCCGATCAGAAGGCCGCGTTCAAAGAGGCCGCAACCCCGGTGTATGACTGGTTCCAATCCAACGTTGCCCGTGGGGACGAAATCTTTGGTGCGTTGACCGAAGCGGTAGCTGCGGCTGAGGCCGATGTAAACGCCTCACGCGATGCGGACTTGAACTAAGTACATAGGCCGGGCTTTGTGGCCCGGCCCTCACCGAAACGGGTACATCCACCCTTTGTAGTCGTTGACCAGCACATGCGCCCTTTCGATCTGCTCTGGCGACATTTTCTTGACCACTTCCTCAAGGCTGATCGCTGCATCGGGGTCGCCGCCGATAGCGCTGAGCGTGTACCACATATAGGCGCGCACCAGATCGGGCGCGGGCATACCCAGACCCAATTCATAGTACCAGCCAACGCCCGACTGAGCCCCCGGATGCCCCTTCATCGAGGCGCGCAGATACCATTCAAAGGCCCGCTCGTAGTCCTGCTCGACTCCGAGGCCCAGACCGTACATCACGCCGATCAACTCCTCAGCCTCGGCGTTGCCCGAGCGCGCGGCTGGAAGAAGCTCCTGTCGCGCGGCTTCAAACTGTCCGGCCTCCATCATATCTCGCGCTTGCTCCAGCTCCGCCAGAGCCGGAGGCGCAAATATGCAAAGGGCGAAAACAAGCTGACGCATGGGTTGGTTGCTCTCTTCTGGGTTGGGGCCGCTGCGGCACAGGACTTGCCGCGCCCGCTCACCGATGATGACTTTATCCCATTTGATATGGAACAGGCTGCCGTTGGTCATCAACTGTTTTACGACTCGATCCTGTCGGGCAACCAGAACATCAGCTGTGCCCATTGCCACCACCCGGATTTTGGCACCTCAGATGGGTTGTCACTAGGCATAGGAGAAGGCGGGCAGGGGTTGGGACCGGACCGCACACCCGGTACCGGGGCAGACAGAATACGCAAACGCATCCCTCGCAACTCTCCGGGCTTGTGGAACCTTGGGGCCAAGGAAATTCACACGGTCTTTCACGACGGTAGGCTGAGTATTTCAGACGTCTACGGCAACGGCTTCAATTCCCCAGCGCAGGAGTGGCTGCCCGAGGGCCTGAATTCCCTACTGGCGGCGCAGGCTCTGTTTCCCCTGACCTCACAATTCGAGATGGCAGGCAATGTGGCCGAGAATGAAGTCACAGGCGCGGTGCATGATCGGATCGACAAAGGCTGGCCTATTCTGGCGAAACGCGTCCGCACCGATCCACGCTATGGCCCGGCCATCGTCGCCGCCTTTGATGAGGTCGAGACAACCGAAGATATCACGATCACGCAAATCGCCAATGCTCTGGCCGCTTTCATGGCGATCGAGTGGCAGAGCACCGACAGCCCGTTTGACCACTACCTCGAGGGTGACTCGAATGCCCTTTCACCAGCCCAATTGGATGGGATGGAGCTTTTCTACGGCAAAGCCCAATGCTCCAGCTGCCACGCCGGACCTCTCATGTCAGATCAGAAGTTCCATGCTTTAGGTTTGCCGCCCTTTGGACCGGGCCGCACCCGGCAGTGGGATCCCTTCGTTCGGGATGTAGGCCGTATGGGTGAAAGCAACCGCCTAGAGGATGCATATAGGTTCCGCACCCCTATGTTGCGCAATGTTGCCCTGACCGCGCCCTACGGTCACAATGGCGCTTTCCCCGATCTGGAAAGCGTCATTCGCCATCACTTGAACCCACAGGCAAGCCTGGACAACTGGAGGCCTGAAATGGCTGCTTTGCCCGAGGTGCCATGGTTGCAAAAAACCGATTTCATAGTGTGGGAGGACGATTATGAAATGGAGCGTCAACGCATTAAAAGCGACATTGTTCCGATCCAACTCACGGAGTTGGAAATTCAAAACCTGATTGCTTTTCTGCATTCGTTGACAGGTATCAGCGTAGATTCATTGAAGTTCGGAGTGCCGAAAGGATTTATTCCTTAGCCACCCCTCGCATCGGCAAGGTGCCGTCAGAGAAATCGTCTCCTGCAGTCCTTTTTGGTTGTCCCTTTCGAGGAGATCTTGGGCCGAAATGATCTGCAGGGAAAAAGACTCTGACGAGCGGCGCGAAACAAAACAATCCAGGCACTTAAAAGGGTATCAAACCAGCTTAGCCTCACAAGACCTGCATAGAATCCGACGCACCGTTCTTGTGGGAGACATAACTCCGGTATCGGGGCAATTGTCCCACTGCGATCCTTGAATAGGGTTCCAAAATTTTGTCGCAAATTCTTGTCGACCCGCACTTTCTATGAAGGGGGCAAGCAGTCCCAGTAGTTACAACGAACTTATGCACCAAGACGGAACTTGGTTGGTGTCATTCCGGTTTGACCACGGAAAAAGCGCGTGAAATGGGACTTGTCTGAGTAGCCAAGGAGTAGACCGATCTCAGCAATTGTCATCTTGTCATCTCTGAGGTGCTCTTTGGCGACATCGACACGCAGCCGTTTTATTTCGCGGGGGAGTGTTGTGCCTTGTTGTTGAAGTGCTTTCAGAAACCGTTCCGGCTGTATTCCCAGTAGTCCGGCCACAACCTCTGGTCCCAGATCGGTTTCATCCAGTTTGTCGCGTAAGACGGATCGCAAAGCGGCCACCACCGTTACTTCTTCGTTTTGTCGAGCTGAGGCTATGTGTTTGACAGAACCCTCGGAGGCATGGTGCAGAAACAACCATTCCACAGGAAAACTGATTTGCATTCCGGGATCAGGTCCCAAGCCAACTTCGATCCCTTTGTAGTTGACCGGTAGACCCGTAATATACCGGCTTTCCCACCGCACACGCGAAGAATCCCAGGATTCTCCGACGACAGTCTCCAGAAGCCGTACATAGATCGCGGCTCCAAAACCGGTCACTTGAATGGGTGGGACAGCGGGTTCCTGTTGCCTCTCGATACGATAGGTTGCTTTGTCCGCTTCGATGACAAGGCTGTGCCGCACGGAATTGGACTCCTGCGGGACAAGCCCAATAAAGCGGGTAAAGAACTCGAACAGCGAGTTTGTCGATTGTAGGGCTTGAGCGAACGGAGGCCATTCCCGCAGGTCAAAAGTCTCGCCTACATTCAGGCCAAGGTATCGGTCCCCAGACACGTCTGAGAAGGCATTTAGCAGACCGTAAACCAGCTCTGAGTGGACATAGACAGAAGGGTCAGACAACAGTTCGGACTTCAAGCCGACCTGATCCAAGGCCGGTTGCGGATCGAGCTCGCGGTCAGTGAGATACTGCAGAAACGGAGCTGCCAAAGCGAGGCGAATGAACCCTTCGCTATGCTCTTGAGAGGTGGAGTTGAACGGCAATTTCGTCTCCCTTTCAGGATCAAATGCTGTGATCAGTGGCCATTTTTGTAGTCACATTCGTACATCCTAATTCAAAAGGGGCAACCGAGCCAATGAATTCCAGACTATAGTTGGCAAAACATGAATATGAAGGGAGTACTTATGTCCGGCTTACGAATGTCTCTTTGCTCGACGGCAATTGTCGCGGCAGTTCTTTCTTTTTCGGCGACCGCGCAGGCTCAGGATCAAGAAGAACCCCAAACGCTGTTTACCAACGTGCATGTCTTCGACGGTGTGAATGAGCAACGCATTGAAAATGCCAGTGTTCTGGTCGAGGGCAATCTGATCAAGTCCGTCTCAACCGATGCCATTGATGCGCCGAGCGCGACGGTTATCGACGGCGGTGGGCGCACTCTGACACCGGGCTTTATAGAGAATCACGCGCACCTGATGCTCATGGGGCCATCGATTGCCGAGATGGAAACCAACTCGACCTGGGAGGATTTCGCCATCCACGGGACCCGGATGGCCGAAATGTACCTGATGCAGGGCTTCACGACCGTTCGCGATGCCGGGGGCGCTGGCGGCGGGCTGCGGCGCGCAATTGACGCCGGCCAGATCGTCGGCCCCCGCTTTTATCCTTCCGGGGCATTTCTCGGAACACGTGGTGGTCACGCCGATTTCGCATCCTTCACATCTCCGCCGGGTGGGGTGACCAACTTTGGGACTCTGAATATGGCCCAACAGGTCAACGGTGTTGACGAAATTTACATGTATGGCCGCAACAACCTGCGCATGGGTGCCACGCAATTGAAGTTCATGCAATCAGGTGGGGTGATTTCGGCATTCGATCCATGGCAGTTGCTCGCCGGTTCGAAAGAAGAGATCGAGGCCGCTGTTCAGGTTGCCAACGAGTACGGCACCTATGTCATGGCACATTCCTACCGCAAAGAAGCGATCATCAATGCCCTGAATGCAGGGGTCAGAACCATTGAACACGGATTTCACTTTGACTGCGAGATTTCTGCTTTGATGAAAGAAAAAGGAGCGTACATCACGACGAACATCACAGCATTTGATCCAGGCCTACTTGATGTTCCTTCCGTGAAAAACAACCCCAACAGTTTGAGGAAGGCCAAATCGGCCTCGGCGACCTTCGAAGCCTACATTCCAAGTATGAAGGAATGCCCGGCGCCGCGCGGTTTCCAAACCGATTGCGTCGGCTCGGTCGAAGCGTGCAACATCCAGATCGCCTACGAGAAACATCTGAATAACCATTTCTTCGGCCCCTATGCGTCGATGGTAACCCTAACTTCGGTAGGTGGCGAGATCGCGGCACTTAGCGGTGATTTCATGAACCCCTATCCGGAAGGCAAACTGGGTGTGATCGAAGAAGGAGCTTATGCGGATATCCTGCTAATCGACGGTAATCCACTTGAAGACTTCTCGGTTGTTGGCACAGGTGATCAGTGGTTCGGTGCCGATCCGAGGCCAGAAAGTCCAGATACGATCCGACTGATCATGAAGGACGGCGTCATCTATAAAAACACACTGGATTGACCTGTCTAAACAGTCGGAGAGTATTTATGCACCATTGGTTTCGCTGGGTAGTATTCGCAGGGTTATTTTGGTGTGGGCATTCTGCGCTGGCGGCGCCTGAAACCGCATTAGATTGGGCCGACCTGCCAGACCCATCTGCGCAGGTCTTCGAAGACCCCTATCGCGAGCTCAGCCCTGAACAATTCGACGATGTTCTTTACGTCGTTCGATTGCGCGGCAGGCTGCAGCAGGATGGTGGCAGCGAAGAAGAGCGGCAAAAGTGGCAAGTACTTTTGACCGAGACTGAGGATGCCTTGGCTGCTGATGGAATTGATATCGACTGGCTGCTCGATCAGCGCGAAGTTGTGATGGAACGTCGGAGAAAGGCGGGGACAAACGGAAATCCGCAATTCGATGGTCAAACAATCACACTGGCTGGTTTCGCCATTCCTGCTCCGAATGATCCGGACGGTCGGGCTGTGGCGTATTTGGTTCCGGAACGCGGGATGTGCAGTCACATGCCTCCCCCTCCGCCCAACCAGATGATCCGTGTGCGGTTGAACGGGGACTGGGCGCCCAGCTATTTTCATGAACCCGTTCGGCTGACGGGCATGCTGACCATCGATCCGTCTGTTCAGAATATGATGGTTGTGGATGGCCAGATGCCAATGAACGCGACTTTCCAGTTGGAAACAGAACGTGTCGAAACGCTCGAAACCAAGGCGGACAGGCTGGAATGGAAGCAACGCGCCGCTGATCGCATCCGCGCGGCGGGCAATCGCAAGACCGGTGGGGCAAGGGCGTCTGAATGATAAGACTTCTGGCCGCTACACTGAGTATTGCTGTCGCTGGCGCTGCCTCGGCGCAAGGACTGTCCGGGCCTTCGTCGGTCGAAGCTGATCTTATCCCCGGAGATGGGCTGACCGACCCACAATACCGTTCCGATTTTCCACGTAACATCGCACCGGGTTGGTTTGGGTGGAAAGACCGGCTGGCTGAGGGTGGGTTTCGGTTCAATATTGATTACTTGGCGCTGGGCCAAACCACGAATGCTGATCTGGGAACCGGCGAAGCGGCCAGCGGAATTGCACGTTTCTACGGGAGTTGGCAGGCGACTGAACGGGGGTCTCTCACATTCAAGATCGAAGACCGGCATAGCTATTCCGATGTCGCCCCGCAGTTCCTTGGGCTGGATGGCGGAGCGCTTTCGATCACCGGGACAGCCTTCAACGATAGCGGTCTGCTGTTGACCAATCTGTTCTGGACCCAAAGGGCCGAAAACGGTTCGTGGACGCTGCAATTCGGTCAGATTGATGTAACGGACTTTGTAGATATCTATGGGTTGGTAAGCCCCTATAGTGGTTTCCAAAACCTGTCCTTCAACACCAACCCGACACTCAACGCACCCAACCCTGGTCTTGGTATTGCCGGTGGGATCAAGCTGAGCGGAAATTTCTACGCTGTAGCGAGCGTTGCAGACGCAAATGCCGATCCGTCTGATCCAAACTTTGATGTGTTCAGCGATGGCAATCTCTTCAAATCACTCGAACTTGGGTACACATCCGGCTTTGATCGCATTTATTTCGACAATCTCCATCTGACCCTCTGGCATGCGGATGCGGCCGAAGATGGCAGCCGGGCGGAAGACTACGGCGCTGCGTTTTCTGCCGCATGGTTTGTTGACAATAAGTGGATGCCGTTCTTTCGGGCAGGGGCCTCAAAAGGGACCGCAGCGCTGTATGACCGATCGGTTTCTGCCGGTGTGGGCTACTATGGTCGCAATACCGATCTGGCCGGTCTGGGCCTGAACTGGGCCGAGGCCCGAGGCATAGATGGCGACCAGTTTACGCTCGAAGCCTTCTACCGGTTTTCAATCTCACCCGGGCTGCAGATCACGCCGTCCCTGCAGTACATTTCAAACCCGCTACTGAACCCAGGTCAGGATAGCATTACGCTGTTCGGCCTGCGAACCCGGATCGTTTTCTGATGTGGGGCGAAAGCAGACGTCAAAAGCGTCGAAACATGCAATTCTGCTGATCAAAGGGAGGATCTATCCATGCGTACCCTGTTTCTGGCTGGCACGTTGTCCGTGTTTTCCACTTTCTGCGTCGCGCAAACTTACGACGTGGTGATCCTCAACGGTCGGGTAATGGATCCGGAAACCGGGTTCGATCAGATCGCCAACGTTGGAATAAGCAATGGCTGGATCACTGCGATTACCGACGAAGATATTGACGGCAGCGAAGCCATCGACGCGACAGGGTATGTTGTGGCCCCCGGGTTTATCGACCTTGAACAACACGGGCTGGATCCTTGGGGTATCAAGGTCAACCTTCGCGATGGTGTTACTACTCAAATGGATTTTGAGGTCGGAGCCGCGAATATCGACGAATGGTACGCTGCGCGCCAAGGCGTGACGCAGGCGAACTACGGCACAGTCGTTGGACAAGAATTCGCACGGATGCGGGTGCATGACGGCCTTGTGCTGGAAGGTGGGGATATAGACTTCCGGAACTTTTTCGCACTTCGGGCACAATCCGTGGAAGACGGTGTCGAGGGGTGGTCGTCGGTTCCAAGCAACCGCGAGCAGATGAACGAAATCACCGCCCAACTGGATGAGGGGCTTCGTCTCGGAGCACTCGGCGTGGGATCGACCATCGGCTACGCCCGCGAAGGCATCACAACCTATGAGATGTTCGAGGCACAGCGGGCCGCAGCGCGCTATGGCCGTCTAACTTCGGTGCACCACCGGTTTCATCCCAGTGCTTCGACGCCCACCGAAACACAGACCGGCGTTAACGAAATCCTGGTCAATGCGATGGTGCTAGACGCGCCGCTGCACATTCACCACGACAATGATTATGGGTGGTGGGAAAATCAGGAAAAGCTCCAGATGGCCCGCGACCAAGGCTACAACGTCTGGTCCAGCTACTATCCTTGGACCGCCGGATCGGGAAACTACGGCGCTTCGATCATCGCCCCCGAAAACTGGGAAGGGTCGATGGGGTACAAATACGAAGACACTATCTTTGACCCCCAGCTTGATCGCTTCGTAACCAAAGACGAATTCTTGAGCTTCGCCGAGAATGAACCGGGACGGACGGCCATTGTTTTCAGCCCGCCAAGAGAGCAATGGTTGAATGATTGGATCACCATCGTGGGCTATGGCATCTCGGGCGACGGTATGGCCGGGTTGGATATCGAGGGCAACTTGATGAGTTGGGATGCCCCCTACGAAGACTATGCCGGGCACCCTCGGTCCGCAGGCAGTCACGCGCTTGTCTTGAGACTGGCTCGCGAAGCGAATGTACCGCTGATGCTCACACTCACTCAGTTGAGTTACATACATGCGAAGCGGCTAGGTGACACAGGGTTGCGCGCAATGCAGGTGCGTGGGCGTATGCAAGAAGGCATGGTCGCGGATAAAACGATTTTTGATCCGGAGACTGTGACCGAAAAGGCGAACTATACTCTTGGTCAGCAAGGTCTGCCGTCAGAAGGCATTCCGTATGTGCTGGTTAATGGAACGATTGTTGTCCGGAACAGCGAAGTGCAGCGGGATGTTTATGCAGGGCAGCCGATCCGGTTTCCAATCGAGGAAAGCGGGCGTTTTGTTCCGGCTGGTCGCGAGCAGATCATGGGTATCCTCACACCGGATACTGGCACGGCACGTCCGACACTGCTTGACGATATCACAGACAATGAAGCCAATATTGTACCCGCCGCGCCATCAACCAACCAATTTGCATCGGTAAAGCCAACCGACCCGTTTGATTGGTTTACGCCTCGCAACGGTCTAGATGACGGTGCCCTTTTCTTTTGCGTCGTGCATGCTCGCTTCGAGGACCCTGCGCAGGCAAAACGCGACTATGCGAAGGCCATGATGTCAAAAATGGGAGGGCCTAGGCCTAATCAGTCGGAACAACGCAGAGCAAACTAATACGTAGAGTCTTGGAGCAGTGAAAAATGAAAGCCTACTTTAGGCTGAGATCGATCATCATCAACCAGTCAGGTTACGGCAGCTTTTCCTGCAAGGCAGCCGTTCGTAAGACCGGATCGAATGACCACTCTGAGCCTAATGTGTCAAATGCCGCGCCGAAGCCAAAAAAAACCGCTTTGCTTGACTCCAGGGACGAAACTCCTTCGCGCGCAACTCAGTCTCTCGCGGCCAGTTCGCCGCATCAGAACGCTCTAGTAACGATTTGGGTCGAGATCGAACGCCCTTCCGCAAAGTCGTCTGCCAATTGCTGATAGTTCGTTTACGAATTTTGCCGTCGCCCAAAGCTCCTGTATCGTGGACATCTTTTCCGTATAACAGAAGCGGAGGCCCAGCCGACATCGTTTCATGCGCAGTACAACAATAGGTGCTAGTCGCGTAAGAACTTGATACTTTGTGGGGAAAGGATGGTGGGTGATGAGAGACTCGAACTCCCGACATCTTCGGTGTAAACGAAGCGCTCTACCAACTGAGCTAATCACCCGTGACGGTGCATGTAGCCAAGCCTGAGGGCGGGTGCAAGAGGGTTTGCGCGAATTTCTTACCTTTCTTCGGGTGGCGCGTCAGCTATGGCTGTCTGTACCGCCAAAGGCATCACTGCACACCCGATTGAAGGCAAAGTCGGAAAGGCGCTTGCGCGGGGCCTGTTGCCTCCGATATCCCCAGAAGGGACCGAAACCCCTCAGGCCGGAGAGGACATGGCCCGACACTCCCCTTGCCGTTTTCTTGTGGCAGCGCTGGCGCTTGGCGCGTTTTTGCTGGCTCCGCTTCGGGCCGGGGCAGATGGGATTTTGGTGTTTGCGGCGGCCAGTCTGAAGACTGCTTTGGACGAGGTTTCGACCGCGTATCAGCGCGAAACCGGCAACGATGTCACGATTTCATATGCCGCGTCCTCGGTTCTTGCGCGTCAGTTGCAGCAAGGCGCTCCGGCTGACCTGTTCATTTCCGCGAATGAGGATTGGATGGATGTGTTGCAGCAGGATGGCGTGATCAAACCCGAAACCCGAGTCGCCCTCTTGGGCAATGGGATGGTTCTGATCGGAGCCGCACCCCAGACGCATATTGGCGAGGTCTCGGCGACCTATGATCTGTCCGAACAGCTTGAAGGCGGGTTTCTTGCCATGGCATTGTTCGATGCCGTCCCCGCAGGAATCTACGGAAAGGCTGCGTTGCAGGGTCTTGGCCTGTGGGACGCGGTGCAGCGTCAGGTCGCGCAAACCGACAATGTGCGAGCGGCACTGGCTTTGGTCGCGACCGGGGCGGCACCGATGGGCATTGTCTACCGGACGGACGCTCAGGCTGACGCGCGGGTTAGTATTGTTGGCAGCTTCCCAGAGGACAGTCACCCGCCTATCATTTACCCGGTCGCCGAGACGTCCTTTGCCAAGCCAGAGGCGCAGGATTTTCTGACCTTTCTCCAGAGCGAACTCGCGTCAGATGTGTTCAAGGGGCAGGGGTTCTCTCTGCCTGAACGGTGAGCCTTATGGATTGGTTGGGCCCTGCCGAGATTGAGGCGTTGAAATTGTCCCTGCGTGTGTCGTTCTGGGCAACGCTGGCGACTTTGCCCTTTGGGATATTCGTAGCTTATGCTTTGGCGCGCTGGCGCTTTCCGGGGCGGCAGGTGCTGAATGGTCTGGTGCATTTGCCCCTGATCCTACCACCTGTGGTCACCGGCTACCTTCTGCTGCTGACTTTCGGCATTCAGGGTCCTATCGGGCGCATATTGGCCGAGTTCGGGATCGTTGTTGCCTTTCGATGGACCGGTGCTGCAATGGCGGCTGGGATTATGGCGTTCCCTTTGATGGTGCGAGCCATCCGTCTGTCAATCGAGGCCGTTGACCCTCGGCTTGAACAGGCTGGGGCTACGCTGGGAGCCTCGCGCCCTTGGGTGTTTGCGACGGTGACATTGCCGATGATCCTGCCGGGGGTCATCGCGGGTGCCATTCTGGCCTTTGCCAAGGCGATGGGCGAATTCGGGGCTACAATCACCTTTGTCTCGAACATTCCGGGCCAGACTCAAACACTGCCATCAGCCGTCTACGCCTTCCTGCAGGTGCCGGGGGGCGAGGCAGCGGCGACCCGGTTGGTCGTCATCTCGATCATCATCGCGATGGGGGCGTTATTGTTGTCAGAATACGTCGGGCGCCGTGCGGCGGCGCGGGTGGCCGGGTCATGAGCCTGTCTGTTCGTCTGCGCCACAGCCTTGCGGGGCTGGATCTGGACCTCAGCTTTGAGGCTCCGCCTGGAGTGACGGTTCTATTCGGGCGTTCGGGGTCGGGCAAGACTACGGTGGTGAATGCCGTGGCGGGTCTGTTGCGACCCGAGGCCGGGCGCGTCGCCGTGGACGATTGGGTCCTTTTCGACACGGACACCAAGCTTTGGCTGCCGCCGCACAAACGCAGGCTCGGCTATATCTTTCAGGAAGGACGTCTGTTCCCTCACCTGACCGTGCGACAGAACCTGTCTTTCGGGCGCTGGTTTGCACCGCGGTCTGCAAATCGTGAAGACCCAGACAAAGTGATTGAGATGCTAGGCATCGGTCATCTGCTCGACCGCCGTCCGGCTGGTTTGTCCGGGGGGGAGAAGCAGCGGGTCGCGATCGGACGCGCCTTGCTAGCCAGCCCACGCCTAATTCTGGCCGACGAACCTCTGGCTGCGTTGGACGAAGGCCGCAAGGCCGAAATCCTGCCTTACTTTGAGCGTCTTCGGGATGAGGTCTCAGTTCCAATTCTCTATGTCACGCATTCCGCGGCCGAGGTCGCACGTTTGGCGACCTCGGTTGTTGCACTGCAGGATGGCAAGGTGGCGCGCCATGGCCCAGCCTCTGAAGTGCTGGCCGATCCGTCCGTGACACCTGCAGGTGTGCGCGCGGTTGGCGCGGTGCTGCAGGTGCGTGTGCGGGCGCATCACGAGGACGGTTTGACCGAGTTGGACGCGGGTGGAGAGTCTCTGTTTTTGCCGCGTATCCCGCATCAGATCGGCGCAGAGCTTCGCATTCGTATCCCCGCGCAAGAGGTGATCTTGTCCAACCAACCCCCTGCGGGGCTGTCGGCCTTGAACGTTCTGGCGGGCACGGTCGAGACGATCCGCGCCGGGGACGGGCCGGGTGCGATTATCTCGATGGATACTTCGGCAGGTATCGTTCTGGCGCGGATCACCCGCCGTTCCGTCGCGGGGCTTGGTTTGCAACCGGGCGTGCGATGCTATGCGGTGATCAAGACGGTTGCATTGGCGCCGCAGGATGTGGGCGGGCGGATCGGCCCGACAGGTTAGAGTCAGGCCAAGGCACGGGCCTCATGCTCGCGCAGGATCATACGAGCAGCGCGTCCGAAGCCGGTGGATTTATCCGGGGTGCGATCGGGAAAGATCGAGGCCAGCTCCTGCAGCCCGTCCGAGGACAGGGAATGCAACGCTTCGTCGCCCAGAAACAGGCTCTCTGCCAATGCGCCTTCGGCGGTCAGAATCTCATGCTGATCCAGCAGGATATGCAGGTATTCGACCGGCTGGTCTGAGGTGTCGACGAAGATACCCGGCCATGAACACAGGTGTTTTGCGGCGACCAGAACCTCGGCGGCGCCAAACAGCAGCTCGACTTTCGGTCCTTGAATCAGGACGCGATGTTGCTGCGACACCAGAAGATCGCGCGAGGGTATGTCGGGCCCAAGGCTGCCGCGCAGGATACGCACGGGCCGCAGATCAGGGTCACGACGCAATCGCTCGGGTGGGATCGGGCTGGCTTCAATCCACCGAATAGGCTGCAGCCCGTGATCTTTGGTCTGGACCAGATCGCCGACTGTCAGGGCCTCGACGAGGTCTGGTCCGGTTCCGGTTTCGATCAACGTTCCGGCGGTGAAGCAGACGCCCTGAATGGAAATGGTGATGGTCGCCTGACCAACGAAAATCCCATCGGACCCCTGAATGACGAACGTGTCGGTCGCAATCTGGTTAAAGTCGAGGCTGTCAAAGAACGTGGGATCGACCGTATAGGTCCATTCGCCGGTATCCGCGTCTATCGTAGCTGTCCCATTGGCCGGAGGGGTCGCGATTGCCCAATTGTCGACATCAAACGTTCCCGGGGTAGTGCCAAGAATGACCTGCCCGGTGGCAACGTTTGGCGGTGAGCCAGTGACATCTCCTGTCAAATCACCCGTGACCGGAACCGAGACCATGCTAGCCCTCGCCTTGTTCCAGCAGGCGTTTGAAATCCTTCTTACGATAGAGCTTCATATGGACCTCGCCCGCGGCATCACGGCCCCATTCTACGATCCGGTTCTGGCCCATGTCACCAACCAGACGGTTCGTTCGGACGCGGGGGTGTGGTATTTCTGCCTTGAGAATGTCGACAATTTCATTCGTCTGCCCGAACGGCGCAACCAGATCGACGATCCAGAACGAGGACCCGCTAGTGAAATCCGCATCCTTCAGGGGCTTTTCCTGAATGGCATATCTATTTTCAGCCTCACGGCTGAGGCCGGCAAAGGTTACGAACCCTCGGGGAAAGCCGTTCTGGCGGAAGATGTGATACTGCCCCAGCCGCAACGGCGTTTCAAAGGCATAGAGAACCTGCGCCAAACTGCGTCTCTGATGCGTTGGGGTCAGGCCCGCCAAGTAGAACATTGCCCCGAAATCGGCGTATTTCTCAGGCGAGAGATCAAACCAGTCCTTTGGAAATGTTTGGCTCACAGGGACACCAGACTTGCAATAAATATCATGATGATATGCGTCGACTCGTCAGTTGCATATAGGTATTTTGATGTGTTTGCGGTCTGTTGCCGACCCCCTCTCGACCCAACCTCCAATTGTGTTACTCTCATGGGACAGAGTTTATTTCAGGATGTTAAGATGATGCGTGTTGCCAAGCTCATTGCGGTCTCAGCCTTTGTTTTCGCACCCCAACTTGCACAGGCTGTCGGCTTCGGTGTTCGTGTGGGGCCACAAAACCGGACCCAGATAACGCCGTTGGAGGGTGGCATCTATGAGGTCAAGGCCATCGGATCATCGGCGCCAGTGAACTACTGGTGCGGGATCGGCGATTTCGCGATACGTACGCTGGGCGTACCCGGCCCAACGCGAATTTATATCTACCGAGCCTATGAGCCGGGCGTGCGCACTGTGCAATTTTCGCTGACGCCGCCTCCGGGCGCAGATACCGATCCAGGCTATTCGATCACGGTCAGAAAGGTCGGAGAGAATATGTCGGCGACCTCTGCGCAAGCCTATTGCTTTGACAACTTCATGGATTTTGGGTTCTAAGCCTCAGACCCATTTCGCCATGGGCGGCAAGCTCATCAGCACCGCATCCGGATCGTGGCCTGTCTCAAGCCCGAACTTGGTGCCGCGGTCATACACAAGATTATACTCGGCATAGAGGCCCCGATGCACCAGCTGAGTGTCTTTGTCCGCGTCTGAAAAGCTCTGGACCCGGCGTTTTTCGACCAACGGCAGGAACGCGGGCAGAAAGGCTTTTCCGATGTCCTGCGTCAGGGCGAAATCCGCCTGCCAGTCATCGGTGCAGTAGTCATCCATGAAGATACCACCAACACCGCGCGCGCGTTTGCGGTGGGGGATGTAGAAATACTCATCCGCCCAGTCCTTAAGGCGCGGATAGTGGCTTGGTCCGTGCGGGTCCAGATGCGCCTTCTGGGTCGCGTGGAAGTGGGCGGTATCGTCGTCATATTCGATGCAAGGGTTCAGGTCTGACCCGCCGCCGAACCACCAGGCATGTGGTGTCCAGAACATGCGCGTGTTCATGTGAACGGCGGGGGCATGTGGGTTTTGCATGTGGGCGACCAGAGAAATGCCGGAGGCCCAGAACCGAGGGTCCTCGGTCATGCCGGGGATGCCCTTTCGTGCCGCCATGGCCTGTTGTGCGCGTTCGCCCAACGTGCCGTAGACGGTCGAGACATTGACGCCGACCTTTTCGAACACGCGCCCGCTCCGCATCACAGACATCAGCCCGCCGCCCGCGTCCGAGCCGTCCTCGGACTGGCGTTTGGTTTCTTTTACTTCGAAACGACCGGGAGTTGCGTCAGCAAACGGACCGGTGTCGTGGCTGTCCTCCAGCGCTTCAAAAGCAGCAACGATATCGTCGCGCAATTGGCGGAACCAGGCTGAGGCGGTGGTCTTTTCGGTATCAAACATGGTCAATGCGCCGGGGCTGCAACGGGGTCTAGCAAGGTGCGGCCGCCGTCAATTGTTAGGATCTGGCCAGTGATAAACCCTGCTGCGTCCGAGGCCAGAAACTGCGCTGTTTCCGTCAGCTCGGTCGGGGCCGCGATCCGGGCCAGAGGGGTGTGTTTCTCGATGTCGTCGCGGAAATCGCGGTTTTCTTTCAGCGTCGATTGCAGCGATGCGCTCATCACCGACCCCAGCGCTATCGAGTTCACGCGGATACGATTGGGGGCCAGTGCAACCGCCAGCGAGCGGGTCATTTGATCCAAAGCTGCGGTCGAGACGGAATAGGCCATCAGGTCCGGATGGGTGCGCCGCGCTGCGATCGAGGACAGGTTGATGATGGAGCCCGCCGGGTTTTCCTCATCCTCGCCGGATTGTTTGATCATCCGCTTGGCTACCAATTGGCTGAGGCGCAAGGCGGGCATCAGGTTCTGGTTCAGCAAGGTCCGGACCGAGTCGTCATCGGGGTCCAGCGGGTCAGACGGGATCACCTGACGCGCGCCGTTGATCAGAATGTCGACCTGATCGAACGCATCCAGCGTGGCCGAAAGCAGGTTGGCGATGGTCAGCTTTTCGCGCAAATCACCGGCGAAATAGCGGATGTTGCTATCGTCGGCCTGCTCACCCAATTCCTCGGCCAGCCGTTTTTCATCCATATCTGCAAAGACGACATTGGCCCCGGCATCTGCAAAATGCCGCCCGATGGCCAACCCAATCCCGTTGGCCCCGCCGGTTACAATCGCTGTCTTGCCAGCTATGGAAAAGGACATCCGAATCCTCCTGATTTGGGGCAGGTTAGCCGGGCTTAGGCCCGGGGGCGAGAGGCTTGAAACACCTTGAACCGATTGTCGCCGGCTACTTCCTGAACTTGGGCGAAGGATTCGGCCAGTGTTGCCTCATAGGGCAGGTGGCGGTTGGCAACCATCCACAGGGTGCCGTTGCGGGTCAGGTTCTTCGCGGCGGACTTGATGAAGCCTTGCCCCAGCGCCGGGTCGGCACTGCGCGAGGTATGAAAGGGCGGGTTCATGATGACGGTGTCGATCGGCTCGGGTGCGGTCCAGGTCACCGCATCCGCCCAGTGAAACTGAGCACGCGCATCGGGGACGTTTGCTTGCGCGCATGTCAGCGCGGCGTGATCCGCCTCAACCAGATGAAGGGCTTTGAGGCGGTCACTCTGCAGCAGACCCGCCGACAGATACCCCCAACCTGCGCCCAAATCAGCCACGCGGGGGCCAATCTTGTCCGGCAAGGACTGTGCCAGAAGGGCCGAGGCCGGGTCGATCCCATCGGCAGAAAACACACCCGGAGCGGTCACGTAACCATCCACGCTTTGCTTCTCGGGTGCTGCCCAATCGGTAAAGGCTTCGGCGTCGGCCTGAAACCAGAAGATCTTGCCATGGGCCTTGGAAATAGGGCCTTCGATGGCAACACGCTTGCGGATGTCTTTTAGAATGCTGTCGACACCGTTGGTTTTGGCGCCATCAACCACGATTGTCCCGCTCGCATGGCTGCACGCTTGTTGGATCAGCGATCGGGCCAGCGCCTTGGCACGCGGCAAGAACACCAGCGCATCGCTGCAAGCGGCGACAAGCTTCGGTTTGGTGGCAAAGCCCTGACCAGCGAAATGATCGTGGTAAGGTTTGAACGGCTGAATCACCTGAGCCTCGCGCGGCAAGGCTGACAGATCCTCTTCGGGGGACGGGCCGATCACCACCAGCGGTTGCGACAGGGTCAAACCGCTGTTCAGGGCAAGATCAAGACGAGGGGACATGTTTAATTCCGGGCGGCCCGGCCTGCGTTATTCTTCGCGTTCCATCGTGCATTGCAGCGGATGCTGATGCCGACGTGCGAAATCCATCACCTGGCCCACTTTGGTCTCGGCAATCTCGTGGCTGAACACACCAACTACCGCGACGCCCTTTTTATGCACGGTCAGCATGATCTCGAACGCCTGCGCGTGGGTCATGCCGAAAAAGCGCTCCAACACGTGAACGACAAACTCCATCGGGGTGTAGTCATCGTTCAGTAAAAGCACTTTATACAGTGGAGGGCGCTTGGTTTTGGGTCGCGTCTGCAGCAGGACGGACGAGTCGCCGTCGTCATCTGATTTGTCAGACATCATCCAGGGGTTTTCCAGCATCGCGCGCAACTGTCCGATTCAGGCATTGGGTTTATCTGAGGGCTTATATAACGTTGACGCCGTCAGAATAAAGAGGCAGCGGACCCTTTCGGAATGGACAGTAAACTGACCACAATCGCCTTCGATGCGGATGACACGCTGTGGCATAACGAGCGTTTTTTCCAACTGACACAGGCTCATTTCGCCCAATTGCTGGCAGACCACGCCGAACGCGACCACCTTATGGAACGTCTTTTGGCCGCCGAAAAGCGGAACATCCAGCACTATGGCTATGGAATCAAAGGCTTTGTCCTGTCGATGATCGAAACGGCGATTGATGTGACCGAAGACCGGGTTCCAGCCTCGGTCATCCGTCAGTTGATCGACGCGGGGCAAGAGATGCTGGCCCATCCCATCGAACTTCTACCCCATGCGCGCGAGGCGGTCGAGGGCGTGGCCGAGAACCATCGCGTTATTCTGATCACCAAGGGCGACCTGATTGATCAGGAGCGTAAGCTGGCGCAATCGGGGTTGGGGGATTTGTTCGACGGGGTCGAGATCGTCTCGGAAAAGACAGCCGAGACCTATCGGACGATTTTTGAGCAGCATGGCGAGGGGCCTTTGAGCGCGATGATGGTGGGCAACTCAATGCGGTCGGATGTGGTGGCGCCGATTGCCGCCGGGTGCTGGGGCGTTCATGTCCCGCATGGGCTGGTGTGGGAGGTCGAGCACGCCGAAACACCCTCTGACCATCCCCGATTCCGAGAGCTTTCGGATCTAGGCGGACTTTCGGATCTGGTGCGCGCCCTAGGCTGATGTTGCCGTTCGGCCGCAGTTCCGGAAAAAACCGCGCAACCTTTGCCTTGTTCCCGTCATCATCGCTCATCTGGTGGGTCGGTATAGGGGCTTCGCCTATATATAGAAGGTGTTCGTGCCCCTCATGATGCCGGGAAAACCCCAGCTTTTGGTTTATTTTGCCGGGGTCCTGTGTTAGCCTTAGCGATAATCAATAAATTTCATCCGACCGGGAAAACCCGGCGGAACGAGGCAGACAGAGGCAAAGATCGTGCAGAGTCGGTGGACAGTCCCGGCCCGGATGGGCGTATTCCTCACAGCGTTTATGTTGGTGCTTTCTTTCGCGCCGCCTAAAGCCTTGGCCGCGCCCTACGCGGCGATGGTGATCGACGCGCGAACGGGCGAGGTTTTGCACTCGCGCAACGCTGATACCCGCTTGCACCCGGCCTCACTGACAAAGATGATGACCCTTTATATCGCGTTCGAAGCGGTACGGAACGGAGAGATCACGCTGGATACGCAGGTTCGCATTACGCGGGCGGCAGCGGCTGAACCGCCGTCGAAGCTGGGCCTGCGTTCGGGACAGACGATTGCGTTCCGCTACCTGATCCGCGCGGCGGCGGTGAAATCGGCCAATGATGCCGCAACGGCTATCGGGATTGCGATCAGCGGGTCCGAGGCCGCCTTTGCCCGCCGCATGACGCGTACCGCCAAGGCGATGGGGATGAGCCGCACAACCTTTAAGAACGCGCATGGCCTGACGGAATCGGGGCATATGTCGACCGCGCGTGACATGACCACGCTGGGGCGGCATCTGCTCTATGACTACCCGCAGTATTACAACCTGTTCTCGCGCCAATCGACAAATGCCGGGATCAAGACGGTTCCCAACACGAACCGCCGCCTGTTGGCCGCGTATAAAGGCGCAGACGGGATCAAGACGGGCTATACCCGCGCGGCCGGGTTCAACCTTGTGGCCTCGGCCAAGCGCAAGGACGAGCGCATCATCGCAACGGTCTTTGGCGGCAAATCGGGTGCTTCTCGGAACGCCAAAGTGGCTGAGCTGCTGGATCTTGGTTTCCGCCGCGCCCCGTCGCGCGCCCCGATCCGCCGCCCTGCGCGCCCGGCTTATGCGGGCAATGCCGGTTTGGGCGGCACGCAGGTTGCCCGTTTGACCGGCGCACCCAAGACCAGCCTGCGCCCGGCGATGCGTCCATCCGCGTCGGTTCAGGTGGCCAGTGCTGTTGTTGACGCCGCCGATGAAAACCGCGACCGCATCAAGGACGGGATCGCTGCGGCCATTGCACAGGCGGATATCGCGCCGACGGCGCCTCCGGTCGAAAGCTCGGATACACGTCCGGCCTTGCGGCCCGACAATCTGGTGCTGGCCTCGACCCAACCGGCCGAGCAACCGGAGCCGGAACAAGAGGTCGTCACGCGGCTGTCCACCTCGGGCGGGCATCTGTGGGGCGTGAATGTTGGCCGCTACACCACGCGCTATGAGGCCGAGAAGGTGCTGCTGAAAACTGCCCTTTCCGAGATGACAGCGCTAGACGGCACGCTGCGCAAGGTCAATCAAAGCTCTAAAGGGTTCGAGGCCACGTTCCAGGGCATGACCCGTGAACAGGCCGATCTGGCATGCCGCCGCCTTCAGGCGCGCAATGTCACCTGTTTCATGATCGGGCCATCATAAGACCCGACATATACTCTCCTGATGGGTCTGGGCTGCGGTTTTTCGCAGCCCTTTTTTATGCGCTACGGTCAATCGAAGACATGGCCGTGTTCGTACTGCTCATCCTGCCCGGCGGCGGCTGTCAGCGCGGCGACGTTGTCTTTGGTGAAGAACCCGTCGTACTGGTGGCACCGTTCGATGTATTCGGTGATCAGCAGCGTATTCTTTGAGTGTTTCGAGAAGATCTGTTTCAGGTTGGGATCGTCTTTGCATTCCCCCACCACATGGGCGAGGAACGGAACACCCTTGTCTTTGAGCGTATTGACGACGAAATCCACGTTCTTTTCGCCCGCGCTGTGGTCGCCATCCTGAATCTCGACCGCCATGTGATGCAGGCGGCGGCCGAAGTTGCGCACGAAATCCTCGGTCGGCATTGGCAGTTTGGCAAATGAGTTCACGAAGGACGGCGTGTTGTTTGCCGTAAACACCTTGGCCGGGGATTTCTTGTCGTCATCCACATTGGCGTTGCGATTCACATTGGTAGACGAGTTCATGTCGAAGATGTTGTACGCCCCCCAGAAATAATAGGGCACCATCGTCAGAAACTCGAGGATCGCGTCCTCGCGCTCTCCGGCCAGAACCCGCGTGGCGAGGTGGTCGATCCCCAGCATCAGCGGCGCAATATTCGAATCCGTGCCAAAAGCTGTGGCCTCTTGCAACCGAGCTTTCTCAGTATCGCTCAGCAGTACACGGTCACCAAGGCCCAGACTGTCGGGGTCGTTGAAATCTAGGGTGGAATAGCCCGCGCGGTTGCAGGTGAAATCCGAGGGCGTGGTAAAGCGAAAGCCATCCAGTGTGTAGAACGGGTTTTCCGTATCACCTGCATATTCAAACCGGATGTTCTGCTCTTCCAGAGTTTTGCTAAGCTCTTTCAGATCGCAGGCGGCAAAGACCTCACCCACATACCGCGTTTGTGGGGTGGGGCGGGCCAGAGGGTACATCCGGTTGATGCGGGGTATGAAGTCCTCGAAACTGTCGCTCAACGGGGCCATCAGGATCAGTGCTGGATAGTCGGGATGCGAATGCAGGACTGCGAACTTGTGTGTCTGCCCCAGATAGCTAGCCGAGTGGCGGTAGGGCGTCATCACATAAAGCTCGACCATCGTATCGAACAGCGCCGTGGATTCGACCTGGATGACGATCGCGCGCATCGGCCCGACCTGATCCGCGACACCCGAGCTGGTCCTGCGCTCGTAGATCATTGGCAGGTATTCGTGAAAGAAGTCCGAGTTCTTTTTGTCACCTCGGGGTGTGTAAGACATCAGATCGAAAGACATGTACGCCTCCTTGCCGGGCATCTGGCGGCGAGCGCGGGGCCAGCCAATAGCGTTGCTAGAAATACGGTATTCAGAACATGCACTTGCGGGCATGCTATGCGCTCAACCGAATTCAGGCAACAGCCATAGGATATGGGCCCAGGATTACGGGCTGATGTCTATCGGGTGAACTTTGTCACCTCGACCCCGCCCTCGATCAGGTTTTCCCGGACCGACCGGGCGATCTGCACGGCAGTTGCGCCGTCCCCATGCAGGCAGATCGTGTCGATGGACGTCTCCAGCCGTTTGCCGGATTCGGTGATGATGGCCCCTTCGCGCACCATGTTCAGGATGCGTGGGCCTGCAAGCTCGGGGTCGTGGATCACCGCGCCGGGCAGGCTGCGATCCACCAAAGTGCCATCGTCATTGTATGCCCGGTCAGCGAAGATCTCGCCCACCCATTTGCAGCCAAGCTCTCGTACGGCGTCTTCCTGCTTGGTGACCGCCAGCACCATGATGATGATATCAGGATCGACATCCAGCGCACCTTGGTAACAGGCGCGCGCCATGTCGAGGTCGACCGAACACATATTGGCCAAAGCGCCGTGCAGTTTCAGATGCCGCACCTTTGTGCCAGTGGCTGCGGCCATACCCAAAGCCGCGCCCAGCTGATAGCGCACCAGATTGCGCAGGCTGCCATGGGGCACTTTCATATTGCGCCGCCCGAATCCCTGTAGGTCAGGAAAGCCGGGATGTGCCCCGATGCCCACATCATTCTCAGCGGCCAGTGTCATGGTCTTAGCCATCACGTCCCAGTCACCTGCATGAAACCCGCAGGCGATGTTGGCGGATGTAATGATCTTCAGCAGGCTTTCGTCATCGCCCATCTTCCAGGTGCCAAAGCTCTCGCCCATATCGGCGTTCAGATCCACGCGCGGCATCAGATAGTCTCCTTAGTCGGTGGCAGAGATCACTCCGCCGATCAATTGGTAGGACAACAGGTCCGGGATGTCATGAGGGTCGCGGACCAGAGGCTCAACACGGCTCGGAAGGCGCGCAAGATCCGCTCGAAACGCAGCATCAATCTCTACAGCCTGTTCCAGAGTCACGAATTCAAACCGAACCGTCCCGCCCGCCGGGGTCTGAGCAGCCTTGGACATGTCGCAGGGTAAGACGGTCGCTATTCGGGGGTAGCCTCCGGTCGTCTGGCATTCGGGCAGCAGAATGAAAGGGTTGCCGGTGCCAGTCATCTGAATGTCGCCGGGAGTGATCACCTCGGACACGATATTGAGCTGATCTTTGGCCGCAAAACCCGGCCCGTTGCTTTCCAGCTGCATCCCCATACGGTTGGCTCGCGCGCCACGCGTGAACTCTGTCTGTGCAAAGCGATCCAGCGTTTCATTATCGAACAACGCGGTTTGAAAGCTGGCGACGACGCGAAGGGTGCCGCCGTTGAACCGGCCCGAAGGGGACAGCTTCATTCTGCCATCGCCCGCAGTATTCCCGGCGGGCAACAAATCACCCACCGCAACGGCGCGACCGATCTTTGCCGTCAGATGCGTCGCGCGCGAGCCGAGGAACAGCTCGGTCTCAATGCCGCCCTCCAAATGCAGATAGCCGTAGTTGCCCTGAATGGTCGCACCGATCGTCAGCGTTTGCCCTTGCTCAAGAACATGGGACGCGTTCCAGACGATCGGTGATCCGTCGACACTTGCCTGCATCGCCGCACCAGTCAGAGCGATCCTTGTGCGTTGCGTCGCCTCGAACGTGCCGCCCATGCCTGCCATCTCCAGCGCGGACAGATCGGGGCTTTGGCCAAGCAACGCCGCGCCCTCATGCAGCGCCAGCAAATCCGCCGCCCCGGAACGTGACAAGCCCTGATCCAAATAACCGATGCGCCCCTGATCCTGAACCGTACAAGCCGGTCCAATTCGGTGAACCAACAGAGTCATCAGGCGATCTCCTGGCAGGTTGCGCCACCAAGGCCGTCATCATTGTTGGCGCGGATTGTCTCAAGTTCTTCACGCGAGACAGAGGTGAACTGTAGCTCATCACCGGGCCGCAGGGTAAACGCTTGATCCTTGTCGGGCTGAAAGCACCGGAACGCCGTTTGGCCAACATGCCTCCATCCGGTCGGAGTCGGGCCGGAGAACAGCACAAATTGCGAGATCGCGAGGACGAGTGCTCCCTCGGGCACCATGGGCGTCAGCTCCTGCAGGCGCGGTATATTGAACTCGGGTCCCAACGGCCCGAGATAGGGTTGCCCCGGTGCAAAACCGATGGTCAGCACCCGCACTTGTGTCTGACTGAGCCGCCGGACAGCCTCGGCCGGGGCCAGCCCGGCAACACGCGCGGCATCCTCCAGCTGTGGGGCAAGATCCGTGCCATATACGGTCGGCACCCGCCATACTCTTCGTCCGCTTGGTAGAGGGGCACTATACCAGTCCTGCTGGTTCAGGATCTGCTTCAGGTGACTTGTGATCTCGAGATGTGAAACCACCTGAGGGTCAAAGCGCAGATATGCAGATCCCAGAGAGGCTGATGTCTCTATAATCCCGCGCGCCGCTAAGCTGTCCACCTGCGCCCGAAACGCCAAGGCCGCGCGGTTTGCGGCCTCATCCATCTTGTCTGCAAATGTCACCAAAGCCCCGTCGAGCCCGACGGTGCGTACCAGTGGGTAGGAAAGACCTTCAGTCATGGGTGGGCCGAGATTGGATCGTGTCTTGTCATTCGGGAACCAGACCGCATCCGAATGAAATGCGCAAGTAGAGGAAAGAGTGATCCACACCGACGCGCAAAGCGGAGTTTTTGAAGCCTGTCACCGGATTCGACTCGCGGGCGCGAGTCGGGCTTTATTGTATCCGTGGGTTAACTTGGCCCAAAATGTTGTGGTTTGCCATTGTGGGGTTCTGGTCGGGCTATGGTGTTCCTTGGATGACGTGCCTGTATCCTGCTGTCTTGGCGCTTGAAAGCATTAGTTAAATGATTGATTTTAAACTTATAAATTAGAAGTCGCAAAAAAATGCGCCGATATGTAATTTTCCACTTGCGGCTTTGTGGGGTAAACCTTAGAACCCCCTTCACCGGCGCTGCTGAGGCGCTGGGGCGCTGCTGAGGCGGCGGGGACGC